>DAITPX010000219.1:0-2324 GCA_036833365.1 Clostridia bacterium
GAGCCGATAAAAATTATATACCCCTTTTCGATTGCCTGCAAAACACAGTCGGACTGCGCCTTGTTCCAGCGGTGGCATTCGTCCAAAAGCAGATAGGTGCGCTTGCCGCTCGTCTCATAGCGCTTGACGGCCTCCTCAATTACACGCTTGGCGTCCTTTACCCCCGAAAGCACGGCGTTGAGCTTTTCAAAATGGCTGTCGGTGCTGTTGGCCATGACGTTTGCGAGCGTGGTTTTGCCAGTGCCCGGAGGGCCCCAAAAAATACAGCTTCCGACGCCGTTGGTTTCGATTGCGCGAAAAAGCAGCGAACCGCGTTCGAGAATATGCTTCTGACCGATAAATTCGTTTAAAACCATGGGGCGCATGCGCTCGGCGAGCGGCGCCATTTTCGCTTTGTCGAAAAAACCTTCCATTGTTTTATTTTATCATGAATACACCGATTTATCAAACATTTTCTTTTATTAAGCGTTCGCCTTTTGCCTTTCGCCGCCACAAATAAGCACGTAAAACCATTTTGTTTTAGATAAAATTTAAAACCGCGCGGCTTGAAAAAATCTTAAATCAAGAGAACAATATTATTGCTTAAGAACTTTCCCCGCGCTAAAAACTTATCTGATTTCAAGTCGCCGACAATAAATTCGACTTTGATTTAAGCAAATCGCTTGCCATCTGCGGCATTTTTAAATACCCCGACGGCGTTTTGGAAAAAACGCGGCAAAAAATAATCTCATATTAAGGTTTGCCTCGATATTGTGAATGTTCTAAACATCGCAAAATTCAGCAGGTGACGGACAAGGAAGCGCGGTCGTCGGCGATGTCGGGCACGTTGATACAGCCGTCGAAGCCAAGATTGCCCAAATAAGTTTTTTTGGGGTACCCGCCCACAAAAGTCATAAACAGTTCCTTCCCGCAAAGCTTGACAGTGAGCGAAGGCAGACCCGGACAAACGGGACGGACGCAAAGACAGCAGTTTTGGATTTTTATCCCGTAAATTTTGGTGAAAACCGTCAAAAGCCTGTAAGCGCGCGGAATTTTAATTTTTCGACACAATATGGTCAGCTCGCTTCGCGTCCTTACCGACTGCCATTCCGTCAAAAAGGGGCAGGCATTCAATAATTTTTGAGTGTTGCTCACCGTAAACAGCCTGTCGTTCAAAACGTCGTGTGCCACGCCGTTAAGCTCGTAAAGCAAAACCGCTTCTTTGACGCTTTTCGGTTTTGCTGCAAGGCACTTGCGCACGAACGCGACTGTTTTTTCGCCGCGCAAAAGGCTGTCGCCCGCGACGGCCGCGGAATAAATCAAACCCGAAGCCAAATAAAACCGCTCGGTTTTGGCACGCGCCCTGCCGTCGTCGATGTAAGGAAAGGTCGCGCAATCCAAAAATCCGTCTTTTATGAGACCGGCAACGTATTCTTTGGCGAACGAGGGGCTGCCGAAGCATACCGCCCCAATCGTAAACGCGTCGGGAGCGAAGCTGAGGGATTTTAGCCGCGGCACGATAAGGCCGATTTCCGCATTGAAAAGCATCGCGTCCCCGTTGTCGCAAAACACCGAGTCATCGCAGTTTTCCGTCACCGCGGGTTTCATGCCGTCCATCGTCAAAATCAAATTGATTTCCTTTTCCCCGCCGGGAAGATTGATTCGCATATCCATGTTTTTATTATTGACGTTAACGGCATTTTTTAGCGTAAAAATTTCATTTTGTACAAGTTGTGGGGAATATGCTATTAAAAAACGGAGAAATAATATGGGTTTTTTGGAGCTTTTTCAAAAATTAATGCTGTTTTGCGGCTATTTTACGCCGAAAACGTCCTACCCCAAGCCCTTACCGCCCGAGCTGGAACGGAAATACCTGATACTCGCGGCCAAAGGCGACGCTTCCGCGCGCGAAAAACTCATTACGCACAATTTGCGGCTTGTGGCACATATTTCCAAAAAATACGCCGTCGGCAACGACATCGACGACATAATATCGGTGGGCAGCATAGGGCTTATTAAGGGCATCGAAAGCTACAACATCGAAAAGGGCACCGCTTTGGCGACCTACCTCGCCCGCTGCATAGAAAACGAAATTTTGATGATGCTCAGGAGCAACAAACGCTACCGCAACACCGTTTACCTAGGCGAGCAGCTGGGCGTGGACAACGACGGCAACGAGTATTCGCTGATGGAAATACTTTCAACAAGCGAGGAAAGCGTTTTCGAGCAGGCGGAGGCTAACATAATGCGCCAAAACCTTGAAAAAATCATGCAGGAGACGCTGACAAAACGCGAAAAGGACGTCATTACTATGCGTTACGGGCTGTCCTGCCCGCCCCTGACAC
>DAITPX010000220.1:0-2317 GCA_036833365.1 Clostridia bacterium
CGGCAGCTTGAAGGAGCGTTATTTAATGAATTATCAAGATAAAATAGTCGGTATGGATAAGGCGCTTTCGCTGGTTAAAAGCGGTTACCATATCGTCACCGGCATGGCGGCTTCGGAAGCGCGCGCGTTTATGCTTCGCCTGCACGAAGTGGTCAAAAACGGTGTAAAAGACGTTACCGTAAGCAATTGCCTTCCCATGGCGGACGCCGAATTTATAAAAAATCCGGAATATTCAAAGTATTTTAATGTGGACAGCTGGTTTTACACGCCGGCTTTGAGAGCGGGCTTCAAATACGGAAATATCGCCTATATTCCCAACCACCTGCATTTGGCGGGAAGTAAAAGGCTTGAGCATATCAAACCCAATATATACGTGGGAAACGCAACCCCTCCCGACAAGCACGGGTATGTCTCGCTTTCGCTTTCCAACACCTATGAGAAGCGCATGATTGAGGCTGCGGATATAGTTATTTTGGAAATCAACCCCAAGCTTCCGCGCACTTTCGGCGATGTAGAGCTGCATGTAAGCCAAATCGATTACATGGTGGAAACCGACTATGACGTCCCCGAAATTCCCGACGCCGAACCGAGCGAGCTCGACTACAAAATCGGCAAAATGCTCGCCGATGAAATCAACGACGGCGATTGCATACAGCTTGGGATAGGCGGCATGCCAAACGCGATAGCCAAATCGCTTTACGGCAAAAAACACCTCGGCGTTCACACCGAAATGCTCACGGGCGAAATGGCCAAGCTTACCGAGGCGGGCGTAATCGACAACAGCAGAAAACGACTCTTTCCCGGCAAAAGCGTTTGCACCTTTGCTTTGGGTGCCCGCGCCATGTACGACTTTTTGGACGACAACCCCGGCGTGTTCGTAATGGACGGCGGCTACGTCAACGACCCCAACGTCATAGCGCTTAACGACAATCAAGTTTCCATCAACTCGTCTATCGAAGTGGACTTGCTGGGGCAATGCGCCTCCGAGTCCATCGGCACAAAGCAAATCAGCGGGACCGGCGGACAGTCCGACACCGCCGTCGGCGCGCAAAATTCCAAGGGCGGGCGGTCGTATATAGCGCTTTACTCTACCGCTATGGTCAGGAATTCCGCGGGCGAAAAGGTCGAAGTCAGCAAAATCACGGCAAGGCTCAATCACGGCGCCGTCGTAAGTCTTTCCAGAAACGACGTGGACAGAGTTGTAACCGAATACGGCATCGCCGAGCTCAAAGGCACGAACAGCCGCGAAAGGGTTGAGCGCCTGGTCGCTATCGCACATCCGAAATTCAGGGAAAGCCTCATGAAAGAAGCATACGAAATCGGTTTAGTTGCGAGGAAGTCGTTCTGATGGCTTATCTTAAATACGAAAATAAAGAAATATATTACGAGGTCTACGGCGAAGGAAAGCCGATACTGATGCTCAACGGCATAATGATGTCGACGATGAGCTGGCATCCTTTTATCAAGGCTTTTACAAAAACCAACAAACTGATTTTGATGGACTTTTTCGACCAGGGAAAAAGCTCGTCGATGAAAGTGGGATACAACCATTCGCTGCAAATCGAGGCTATTTCGGAGCTTTTAAAGGAACTCAAAATAGACAAAATCAATATCGCGGGCATTTCTTACGGCGGCGAAGTAGGCTTGGGTTTTGCCGTAAAGCACCCCGAAAAAGTTGAGAAGCTGGTGCTGTTCAACTCGGCGGCGCGCACCGCTCCGCAACTTAGGGAGATGGGGCACTCATGGAACCAGGCGGCCGCAAGCGGCTCGGGCTTGGCCTACTACCTGGCCACAATACCGATAATATATTCGCCGCTCTTTTACGAAAAAAACGCCGACTGGATGGCGGCGCGCCAAACAACTCTGGTGGATTATTTCGGCAACAAGGAAGTCCGCGACAGGCTGGTGCGCCTTACCGATAGTTCGGAAGATTTTGACGTAAGAAACGGGCTTGCGGGCGTTACGGCGCCTACGCTTATCGTCAGCGCGGAAAACGATGCGCTTATTCCCAAAGAGGAGCAGCTAATAATCCTCGGCGGCGTTCCCAACGGCAGGCTTGTGGTGCTTCCTAACTGCGGGCACGCATCGATGTACGAGCAGCCCGAGCTTTACGTGGCGCTTACGGCGGGTTTTGTCAACGCGTCCGATATACCAAAAATAGTGTAAAATAAAAAACCAAGGCCTTTTATCCTTAGGCTCATTGTTTTAAGATAAACGACCTTAAAGGAGAGAAAAATGTCGCTTCCGATAAAAAAATATGCCGAAACAAAACACGAACGTCTTGCCTACATTGAAAAAGGCGACGGAACCGACGTAA
>DAITPX010000221.1:0-2303 GCA_036833365.1 Clostridia bacterium
ATACGGATACTTATGCTTACCTTCTTTTTCCGGTATATGCGCCCGCTTATCGAAAAGGGGCATATCTATATCGCCCAGCCCCCGCTTTACCGGGTTTTAAAAAACAAGCAGGAATATTATATTTTCAACGACGAGGAACTCAACAATAAGCTCAACCAGCTTGGCAGAAAGGGCTGCGATATAAGCCGGTATAAAGGCTTGGGCGAAATGTCCAGCCACCAGCTTTGGGAAACAACTATGAACCCCGAAACAAGGACGATGCTGCAGGTGACGATGGAGGACGCGTACGAAGCGGACGAGATATTCACCGTGTTAATGGGCGAAAAGCCCGAGCTCAGGCGTGATTTTATTGTGGAAAACGCCAAACTCGTCAAGGATTTGGACATTTAGGGAGCGGGAAAAATGGCAAAAAAAATTAACGAAAACGATATGGCTAAGGAAGAATATATCAACGCCCTGAGCCAAACAAAGGTCGAAAAGGTCAAGGTTGTGGAGGAGATGAAAAAATCCTTCATTTCTTACGCCATGGCGGTAAACGTTTCGCGCGCAATACCCGACGTGAGGGACGGGCTTAAACCCGTGCACCGCCGAATTTTGTACGCGATGGGCGAGCTTAATTTGTTCGCCGACAAGCCGTACCGCAAATGCGCCTTAATTGTCGGCGACGTGCTGGGCAAGTACCACCCTCACGGCGACAGCTCGGTTTACGACGCCTTGGTGCGCCTGGCGCAGGATTTTTCAATCCGCTGTCCGCTTGTGGACGGACAGGGCAACTTCGGCTCGGTGGACGGCGACCCGCCGGCGGCATATCGCTATACCGAGGCAAGGCTCAGTAAAATCGCCGCGGAAATGCTGCGCGACATAGAAAAAGAGACCGTCAATTTTTACCCCAACTTCGACGAAACGCGCCAGCAGCCCGAAGTGCTGCCCAGCCGTTTTCCCAACCTTTTGGTAAACGGTGCCGACGGCATAGCGGTGGGCATGGCTACGAATATTCCGCCGCATAACCTTAGCGAAGTAATAGACGGGACGGTCGCGTTAATCGACAATCCCGACTTAACCGTAGACGAACTGATAAAATATATCCCCTGCCCCGATTATCCCACAGGGGGGATTATAATGGGCAGAGCCGCGGCGCGGATGGCCTACCGCACGGGGCGAAGCAGCATCGTTTTGCGGGCGAAAACCGAAATAGAGGAATATGACAACGGGCTCAGAAACCGTATCGTAGTAACCGAACTGCCTTATCAGGTCAACAAAGCAAGGCTTATCGAAAACATCGCCAATCTGGTTAAGGAAAAGCGAATCGACGGGATTTCCGACATCAGGGAAGAGTCGGACAGGCAGGGCATGCGTATCGTTATCGACCTCAAAAAGGAAGCGAACGCGCAGGTTGTGCTCAACACGCTGTATAAACACACTCAGCTTCAGGTCAGTAACGGCATAATGCTGCTTGCGCTTGCCGACGGTGAGCCGAGGATAATGAACCTCAAAGAAATTTTGGCTCATTACGTCGCGCACCAGCACGACGTTATCGTGCGACGCACGAAATATGACCTGGAAAAAGCCGAGGAAAGATGCCATATAATAGAGGGCTTGGTCATTGCCGTTACCAATATCGACCGCGTGGTGGAAATAATTAAAACATCTAAGGACACCGACGACGCCAGCCAGCGATTGATGAAAGAATTTACGTTGACAGAACGGCAAACCAATGCTATTCTAGAAATGCCTTTGCGCCGTTTGACGCACCTTGGCGTGGATGCGCTTAAAAACGAGCTGAAAGAGCTTTTGGACCTTATCGCGGAATACAAATCGATAATAGCCAGCCCCGCGAAGGTGGACGGCATAATCAAAACCGATTTGGGTGAAATCAAGGGAAAATACGGCATGCCCCGAGCGACGGAAATTTCCGTGGACGAGGGCGAAATCAACCTTGCGGACTTGGTGGAAAAGGAAGAGGTCGTGATATCCATGACGCACTTCGGATACATCAAACGTCTGCCCACGGCGGAATACCGGGCGCAGCGAAAGGGCGGCAAGGGAGCGACGGCGCATAAGCCCAAGGAAGAGGATTTTGTGGAGACGATGTTCGTTTCCAACACGCACGACGACCTGCTGTTTTTCACCAATAAGGGCAAGGTTTATTCTATTAAGGCCTACGAAGTGCCCCAAGCGGAAAAAACCGCGCGCGGCAGGGCGATAGTAAACTTTTTGCAGCTCGGCGACGAGGAAAAGGTGACGACGGTAATTCCCCTCAAGGAGGACGACGGCGGTTATCTGCTGATGGCTACGCTCGGCGG
>DAITPX010000222.1:0-2302 GCA_036833365.1 Clostridia bacterium
CCATTCGTGGGTTTTTGAGAATTGTTTCATGTTGATATTTTCTCCTTTATAATTTTTTTAGTTGCTCCGTTTATAAAAAGGCATTTTTACGACCTCAGCCCTGAGGCGTTTGCCCCTGACGTCGATTTCGACCGTATCGCCGTTAAAATCCTTTTCAATTCTGACCATAGCTATGGCTTGGCCGAGCGTCGGCGAGTGGGTGCCCGTCGTAACAAAGCCGATTTTCCTTTCGCCGTCGTAAACGTCGCAGTGCTCGGGCGCGTTCGATTGCAAAGCCTTTTTGCCGATAAAATCTTTATCCATTTTTATAAATATATTCAAGCCCACCTCGGTAGCCAAAAAATCCTCGTTGAGCTCGTGCCCATAGAGCGGCATAGCCGCCTCGAAACGCAGCGTGTCCCTCGCTCCCAACGCGCAGGGAATAAGCCCGTCGGCGGCGCCCGTTTCCAAAAGCTTTTCGAATATCTTTTCGGTTTTGTCCGCGGGACAGTAAATTTCAAAGCCATCCTCCCCCGTGTAGCCCGTGCGCGAAACGACGCATTTTGCGCCGCATATGTCCACGCCGTCGGTAAAAGTATAATTCGCTTTAGGCATAAGCTCAGACTTAACTAGCTTTAAGAGTATTTTTTCGGCTTTTGGCCCCTGCAGCGCAAGCTGTCCGAACTCGTCCGAACGATTGACGTATTTGGTATCGGGAAGGAGGTGCTTTTTTACCCACTCGTCATCTTTCGGAGTATTGCCCGCGTTTACCACAAGCCAGTAATGAGTGTCGCCGAATTTGTAAACGATAAAGTCATCCACAATCCCGCCGTTGTCGTTGAGCATCAAGGTGTAACGGCATTGCCCTTTTTCCATGCCCGTCATATCGTTCGAAACCAAATTTTGAATCGTCGCGAACGCGCCCTCGCCCGAAATGTCGAATTCGCCCATGTGCGAAACGTCGAAAAGTCCGGCGTTTTGGCGCACGGCGTTGTGCTCGGCAATCAGCCCGCTTTCGTATTGGATAGGCAGCTCGAACCCGCCGAAATCCACCATTTTCCCGCCGTGGCGCAGGTGCGCCTCATATAAAGGTGTTCTCTTACTCATAGTTCCTCCTTGAATTAACGTATTCCACCGCTATTCTATTTTAAGAAATATTTATTGTCAATAGATTAAAAGAGTTTAAACCAAAAGCGAAATAATATCGTCGTGCACCTTATTGCCGACGGGTTTTAGGGCGGCGAGCTTTTTGCCAAGCAGGTATTTTTCCGCGTCGTCCACCGCCTCCACGTCGAGGGCGTCTGTGAATATTTTGACGGCTTTTATCGCGCCTTTGCTGATTTCGTAACTGACCTCGGCGCTGCCCCAATCAAACCTTTTGGCGGCGCTATTAGCATATGTCTCGAAGCCGAAAAGGTGTTCGTCCGAGCTTAACAACGCCTCGCGCCCGCTCAAAAACCTTTCGTCAAAAAATCTTTCACCGAGGATTTCCGCTTTGCCGTAAATTTTTTCGGCGCTCGACTTAAGCGCGTTTATGATTTTTTCCTTGGTAAGCGCAGGCGTCAGCTCGCAGAGGTTGACAACCCTAGCCCTCACGCTGTCTACGCCGTGGGATACCAGCTTGTCCTTTTTGACCGTGAGGTATTTCGCCATCAAATCGGTGTCGGTATTGATGAGCAGTGTCCCATGGTGCAGCTTAAAACCGTTTTTATTCAAAAAAGCGTTGCCCGAAAATTTTTTGCCGCCGATTTCCATGTCGTTCCTGCCCGAAACAGCGGCGTTCAGACCGAAATTCTTCAGCGCATCTATTATTACCGAAAAATGCTTCGCTTTGTCATAAAGCTCGTCGGGCGCGACAAAAGTAAAATTAAGGTTGTGTATATCGTGATAAACCGCCCCGCCGCCCGAAAACCGCCTGGCCAAATGCCCGCCCTCTGCGATAAGGGTTTTGAAATCGCATTCGTTTGCGGCGTTTTGGTGCTTGCCGATGACTACGGTGCGGTCGTTGCTCCACAAATATAAAACAACTCCGTTTAGGGGTTGTTCCAAAAAATAACATTCCTTTGCTATATTGCGGTACGGATTAACGCAATCCGACACATAAAAGTAAAGTTTGTTCATACTAATTATTGTATACCGCGCCGCAAAAACTGTCAACATTTGTTGGAGTTTTGGGATTTGTTTGGTATAATAAAAATAAACGCAAAAAACAAGAGTTTTCTTAAAAATTGAGGTAATAGATGAAACGGACTCACGAAGTAGTATTTATGTACGATTTTGACAAGACGCTGTCGACGGTGGATATGCAGGAATACGTGTTTAT
>DAITPX010000223.1:0-2296 GCA_036833365.1 Clostridia bacterium
GCCGTAGTGATTTTTTGGGGATGTGGTACTGACGCGTACCGCATTTTTTGTTATAATAGGAGGAAACCATTATTAAAGAACTTCAAACTAATGAGCAAATCAGAGAAAGGGAAATAAGACTCATTGGCGCAGACGGCATGCAGCTGGGAATCGTGCCCACTCAAAGGGCTCAGGCGATGGCCGACGAGGCGGGGTTGGATTTGGTAAAAATTTCACCCAACGTCGTTCCGCCCGTGTGCAAAATTCTCGATTACAACAAGTTTAAGTACGAACAAAGCAAGCGTGAAAAGGAAATCAAACGGAACCAAAAGACAACCGAGCTCAAAGAAATGCGTTTGTCTATGACCATCGACGAAAACGACCTCAAAATCAAGGCGAAAACGACTTCGAAATTTCTCGCCGAGGGCAACAAGGTCAAGGTGTCGCTGCGCATGCGGGGCCGGCAGATGGCTTACGCCGCCGACGCCGTGGAGGTGGTCAAAAAGTTTTACGGCATGCTTTCGGACGTGGCTAAAGTCGACAAGCCGCCGGCGCCCGACGGAAGAAACATAATTATGGTTATCTCGCCCCTGGCAAAGTAAAAAAAACGGAGGATGAATATATATGCCTAAACAAAAATCACACAGTGCTTCGAAAAAAAGATTTATCGTCATGAAATCCGGAAAAGTCAAAAGAGCACAATGCAACAAAAACCACAAACTGACCAAAAAGACAACTAAGCGTATCCGCAGTTTGCGCGGGGCTTCTTACGTAGACCAAACTCAGGAAAAGACCGTAAGAAAAATGTTGCCGTACTAAATAAGGGAGGACATGAGAAATGAGAATTAAACGTGCCGTCAATGCGGTCAAAAAACGCAGAAAAATATTAAAACTTGCTAAAGGCTACTTCGGAACCAAATCGACCAACTACCGCATAGCGCGCCAGGCGGTGATGAAATCCTTCCAATACGCTTACGTGGGCAGAAGGCTCCGCAAGAGGGATATGCGTAGCCTGTGGATTGCGCGTATCAATGCGGCTGCCCGCGCCAACGGCTTGTCTTACAGCAAATTTATGCACGGGCTCAAAGCCGCAAACGTGGACTTGAACAGAAAGGTTTTGGCGGAAATAGCCGTCTCCGACTCTAAGGCGTTCGCCCGTCTAAGCGAAACGGCAAAATCAAACTTGAAATAATTTTTCTAATTCGGGTCTTCAATTGAAAACAAACATTGAAGGCTCGTTTTATTTTATGATAACATCGACAAACAATTCGACGGTAACGGCCGCAAGGCGGCTTTTGGACAAAAAGCACCGTTACCGCGAAAGAAAATACCTAATCGAAGGCGAAAAGCTTGTGCGCGAGGCGATAAGGTTCGGACAGAAAATAGAATGCATTTTTTGCTCGGAGCAAAGCCCATTCGCGGCGGAAGAACTCGGGTTTCCCGTTTATGCAGCATCCGACAACGTTCTAAAAAGCCTGTCCGACGCCGTAACGCCGCAGGGTGTGACGGCGGTTCTGGCGATGCCGCCAACGGCCAACGCGCCGCCTCGGGGCAAGTGCCTCGTTTTGGATAATATCCAGGACCCGGGAAATTTGGGCGCGATAATCCGCACCGCCGCGGCAACGGGCTACGCAGACGTGTACCTTGCGAACTGTGCCGACCCTTATTCGCCGAAGGTAGTCAGGAGCGCGATGTCGGCCCATTTCGCGGTGAATATTTATCAAGGAACCTTAGAGGAAATTTTTGCTCTCGTCAAGCAGCGCTGTCAAATAGTATGCGCGGACATGGGGGGAACGGATGTTTTCGGCGTAAAGGCCGAGCCGAGCCACGCGCTTGTGATAGGCAACGAGGGCAACGGGCTAAGCGCCTATTCGCTGGGGCAGGCGGACATTACGGTGTCGCTGCCCATGAAAAACAACTTTGAGTCGCTTAACGCCGCGGTGTCGGCGGGAGTTTTGATGTATCAACTCGGTAAGGAGGAATAAAATATGTCAGGCCACAGCAAATGGAACAATATTAAAAACAAAAAAGCAAAGGGCGACGCCGCGCGTTCGATGGTATTCACCAAAATCGGTAGGGAAATAGCCGTCGCGGTGAAATCGGGCGGCAGCGACCCCGAAACTAACAGCAAGCTTTACGACATAATCCAAAAGGCGAAAATCAACAATATGCCCAACGACAACATAACGCGAAGCATTAAGCGCGCGTCGGGCGAGCTTGGCAACGTAACGTACGAAAGCATGATGTACGAAGGCTACGGGGTGGGGGGCAGCGCCGTTTTGGTGGACTGCCTTACGGACAACAAAAACCGCACCGC
>DAITPX010000224.1:0-2296 GCA_036833365.1 Clostridia bacterium
AATCCTCTATGGCCTTTTTTATGGCTTCCTCGGCAAGCACCGAGCAATGTATTTTTTGCGGGGGCAGCCCTTCGAGGTATTCCACCACCTGCGAATTTTTAAGCTTGAGCGCCTCGTCGACGGTTTTGCCCTTTATCATTTCCGTGGCGGTGCTGCTTGTAGCTATCGCCGCCGCGCAGCCGTACGTCTGGAATTTGGCATCCGTAATAACCTCGTTGCCGTCGATTTTGAGCGTAATTTTCATTATGTCGCCGCAAACGGCGTTGCCCACGGTGCCCTCTCCGTCGGCGTTTTCGATTGTTCCCACGTTTTTGGGATTGGCGAAAATATCCATTACTTTTTGGTTATACATTTTTTAACTCTCCTTCATTAAGCTTGAAAAGCGGCGAAATCGCGCGCAGTTTTTCAACGGATTTTTTCAAAAGCTCCACGGTATAATCGACCTCCGCGAGCGTGTTGTGCTTGCCGAAACTAAACCTGATAGAGCCGTGCGAGACCTCTACGGGCACTCCCAGCGCCATCAAAACGTGGGACGGGTCCAAGGTGCCCGACGAGCAAGCCGAGCCCGACGACACGGCGACGCCTCCAAGGTCCAGCAGCATAAGTATGCTTTCGCCCTCGATGTACTCGAACGTAAAGTTCGCGTTTGAAGGCAACCTTTGCGTCGGGTGCCCGTTGTAGCGGACAAACGGTATTTCGGCCTTTACCCTTTCGACGAAATAATCCCTCAGCTTTTTGATATGCGCGTTGTTTTGGTCCATCTCGCGGACGGCTTTTGTTATCGCCTCGCCCATGCCCACGATTGCGGGCGTGTCGCTGGTGCCGCCGCGCAAGCCCCGCTCCTGCCCGCCGCCTACTATCAGGCTGTCAATCCTCAGCCCGTTTCGCATATACAAGGCGCCGATGCCTTTAGGCCCGTAAAACTTGTGCGCCGAGACACTGGCGAGGTCTACGCCCAGTTCTTTCACGTCGATATTTACCGCGCCCACCGCCTGAACGCAGTCGCAGTGAACAAGCGTACGGTTTTTTCGGCAAATTTCGACAATTTCCTTTATGGGCTCGATTGTCCCGACCTCATTGTTGGCTAGCATGACCGAAACGAGCGTCGTCCCGGGCGTAAGCGCCTTTTCCAGTTCATCGAGCTTAACTATGCCGTAGCTGTCCACGGGAAGATAGGTAACAGTAAAGCCGTTTTTCTCCAGCCAGTGCGCGCTGTTGAGGACGGCGTGGTGCTCTATCGCCGAAGCTATTATATGTGTGCCGCGCTTGCGCATAGCAAATGCGGTTCCCTTTAACGCCCAGTTGTCGCTTTCGGTGCCCGAGCCCGTAAAATAAATTTCGTTGGGCTTCGCGCCGAGCGCCGCCGCGACCTGCGCCCTCGACGCGTCGACGGCGTTCGCCGTCACCTTGCCGTAAGTGTGCTGGCTGTGCGAGTTGCCGAATTTCTCAGTGAAATAGGGCTTCATTTTTTCAAAAACCTCTTCGTCCAGCGGCGTGGTCGCCGCGTGGTCAAGATATACTTGCATCTGCTCCCTCCAATAATTCTTTCAGCGAAACCGAATCCAAAAATTCGTTTATATTTTTGTAAAGCCTGGTCCAAAGCACATGCGGCGCGCAGGACTTTTTGCCTTTGCAGGTATGCCCTATGCAGTCGACAATTTTGAGGTCGTTCTCAAGGCACCTTAGCACCCGCCCCACCGAAATTTGCTCGGGCGGGGCCGACAGCGCATATCCGCCGTAAGCGCCGCGCTGTGCGGAGATTATACCATCGTTTTTCATCAGCGCCAAAATCTGCTCGAGGTACTTGTCGGTCACCCCTATCGCCTGCGACATATCGGCGGCGGAAAGTACGTTGCCGCCGTAAGCCTTGGCAAGCTCCGTCGCGGCGTAGAGCCCGTAACGCGCTTTTGTGGACATTTTCATTGTGTGTTAATTCCTACTTTTTTACTAGGATTAATATAGCATTTTTTCCAAAAAAGGTCAACAAAAAAACAGGCGCTTAAGCCTGCTTTTTTAGTTTTTATTAACCCTTATAAAAAATTATGTTTTAAGCCAAAACGCAAACCTACTCGATAATATCTCCTTCGTATAGAGGGAAGCGGTCGGTCAGCGCCAAAACGCGCTTGAGGTTTTCGTCCGCGCTTCCTCGGTTTTTGATTACGTCAGCCAGAATTTCGCCGATTTCGGCCATTTCGTTTTCCTTCATGCCGCGCGTCGTAACGCTGGGCGTGCCGATACGGATGCCGCTGGCGATTTTCGGCGGGGCGGGGTCGAAGGGGATTGTGTTGGCGTTGAC
>DAITPX010000225.1:0-1364 GCA_036833365.1 Clostridia bacterium
AATAGGCCCTCAGCCCAAACTGCCGCCCCGCCAGATAAACGGCGTCCGCGCCGAAATGCAGCGCGGTAAAAAATTTTTCCATGTCGCCCGCAGGCGCGAGCAGCTCGGCTTTATTTGGTTTTCTTTCCTTAAGCGTTTTCATTTTTTATTTTCCGTTAAGCTTCCGCGGCTTATTAAAACGTTTGTCCGCAAATAAATATCGATTTTAACACTGCGCTCCGCGGCTTTGCCAATTCGCCCCATAAAGCTAAGATTAATTTTAAAATCCCAAGGATTCTCCCACAAGGATAATTTTTATTCTGCCTTTGGGCTTGCACATGCGCGTTACGGCTATGTATGAGCAAATGCAGTCGTCGGCAACGCAGTTTTCGCAGGCGCCCGTCAGCGCGCAGGGCGTATTCAAACGCCGTTCTGGGGTGGAAAAACGCTGCATATTAGCGGGGGCCGCGGCCGTCCTCGCCCTAACGACGGCGTCCTCGGCGGTTTTGCAAACCTTGTTCATGCCCACGACGGCCACCACGCTTTTCGGCCCGAAAGCTATCGCCGCCACCCTGTTTCCGCCGCCGTCGATATTGACGAGCACCCCGTCTTCGCTTATCGCGTTAAAGCTTGTCAGGTATACGTCGGCCGTAAGCGCGCGCCGCATAAATTCGTACCGCTCCTCGGCGCTACCCGCTTTGTCGCGGTCTATCACCGAAAAACCGCCCCGATAAACCTTTTCAATCAAGCCGATTTCCCTAAGGGTGGCCGAACCGCCCCACGAAACGGATGAGCTTTCGGGAATAAGCGACAACGCTTTTTCGGCGGCCTCTTCCGCGCCCTCGCAGTAATACGCCTCAAAGTTTCTCTTTTTGAAGTTTTTTATAATTTTATCCGCCAAAAGCCCGTATCTGGCCTTTACCGCGCCGTTTTCTTTCATTTTTGCCTCCGTTTTAAATTTTTAGGCTACCTCAAGTTAATTTTCGCGTATATTTAATTTTGGCGGAAATGCGGCGGTAACTTGAAAATCTTATGCGCCATATACCGCGTTAAAATTGAGTAACTCAACTATTTATCGGGGTTTGTTTGCCCTTCCAAATTTCCGTATGCGTTTGCATTTTATAGCCGTATGCCAATCAATTTGCATCTCGATTGAGAATAAACCTTTTCAAAAAGGTTATTTGCATATTTTTTTTCGTAAAAAACGTTCGCTCACAGCTGATTTCATATGCAGGCGGTAGGTTTTTCATTTATTGCAGACAAGGCTCTTTTATATTATCGCGATTTAAACTTTACTAATGTAAATTTAAAGTTAATTTTGTCCGCCTTTTGAACGGAAATTAAGCAAGCTTATTCCGCGTATATTAACTATCACCTGATTTTCC
>DAITPX010000225.1:1477-2293 GCA_036833365.1 Clostridia bacterium
ATTGACACGCCGTCGCCGATTTCAAAAAAAACCTCCGTCTCGAGGCAGCCGCAGGAGGTTATTTCTTTGACAAATTTCGACATATTTCGGGCGATTGTGATATGCTTGTGCCGTTTTGGCAGCCTGTCCGCCAAGCGTGTCAGCCCCATATACCCCACGTTGTCGCAAAACAGCACCCCGCCCTTTTTGAGTATCCCGAGCAAATAGGGCAAAAACTCCAAATAAGCCCCTTTCGGCCCGTCCATAAAAATGAACCCGTATTCGCCCGTCATTTCGCGCACGATTTCTTTCGCGTCGCCCAAAAAAATATTTAAGCGCCCTGCCATTCCCGCCTTTTGGAAGTTTTCTTTCGCGGCCGCGGCACGGTTTTCGTTTATTTCTATCGTGTTGAGCCGCGCACACGGTGCCGCCTCCAGCATAACGATTCCGCTGAAACCGATTGCCGTGCCGATTTCCAAAATATTTTCAGGCTGCGCCCCGCCGCAAACTTCCGCGAGCTTCGCCTGCGCGTCGGGCTTCATAACGGGCACAAAATTTTCATTCGCGTAGGCTCGCATCAGCTTGAGTTGATTTTGGATTTCCCGCGCCGTCACGCTTTCCCCATGCCCGTTTTTTATATTCGTAAAATCTCCGCAAAACATTTAAATCAGGCTCGGATTTAAAACTAAATCCTGTTCTTGTCCAGGTCGCACACCATAATGATGGGCAAAATCATTGGGAAACGCTGATAATGCTTTTTGAAGTATCCCCTTATCTGTTTTGTCACCGCCATTTTCGCGGCGTTTATGTCGTGCTTGGGCAAAACGCTGTTAAGCG
>DAITPX010000226.1:0-997 GCA_036833365.1 Clostridia bacterium
GGCGCTTCGGTGGGGGATGGGGGGTTTTTAATGCTAATATTATGGTTATCGTCTATATCGCGGCGGGTGTCGCGGGCATTGCGCTTTTGCTTTTCGCCCCGATATTTTTCAGCGTTTCGGCCGTATTCGGCGGAGGAATGCCGGTCGTGAAAATAAAAATTTTCGGCGTCAAGATTTTTGAAAGAGAAATCGGAATGCCCGATATCGACAAAGGCAAGGGGCAGACGGGGCTTATCAAAGCCGTGAAGCTGCGCAAAGCCACGGCGGAGTACGATATTTTCGCGGGAGACCTCGCGGGCGGCGGCACCTGCGCTTTCGCGGCTCTTTTGCAGGCCGCGGGGCGATTGCCGAACATCGAGACGGAAAACAGGATTATACTGGACGGAAAAAGCAAGCTTACCCTGACCCTGAGCCTCAGGACGGCGATAGCCAAAATTTTGAAAGCACTAATTAAAAAAGCGGGTGAAAATATATGGAAAACCAAACGGACCAAATTCAGCAAATTGTAAACACGGCGCTTGTAAACATCAAAAACGCGACGGAAATCAATACGATTATCGGCGACCCGATAGTCACTCCCGACGGCAGCACGGTACTTCCCGTTTCACAGGTGGCGTTCGGATTTTTGGCGGGCGGGGGAGAATACAACTCGCCGCCGAAAGGACTGATGAAAAAAGACAACCAGTTTGCGGGCGGCTCCGGCGGGGGCGCGTCCATGACGCCGATAGGGTTTTTGGTGATTAAGGGCAGCGAAATCCGCATGCTCAAAATCAACGAAACCAGCGCGGCGGACAAGCTTATCGATTTGACAAAAGACATTCTCGACAAATTCAAAAGCTGAAAGTATGAAAAAAGTTTTTTACGCCTGCGCTCTGGCGCTTGTGATTTTTTTCGCCGTAATTCCCGCGGGCGGGGCTTTCGCCGACAACGAAAATATTTTCGACGGGCTCACGTCGGCCCAATGCGCCGTTTTGATGGAAACCAAAACGGGCAGGGT
>DAITPX010000226.1:1007-2288 GCA_036833365.1 Clostridia bacterium
GGCCAGCACGACGAAAATAATGACGGCTTTGGTCGCGCTCGAATACGCCTGCCCCGACGATATAGTGACCGTCGACAAACGCGCGGTGGGGATAGAGGGCTCGTCGGTTTACCTTAAGGAAAACGAGGTTTTGACTGTGGGCGAGCTGCTTTACGCGCTGATGCTGCGAAGCGGCAACGACTGCGCGGTGGCGATTGCGCTGCACATATCCCAAAGCGTGGAAAACTTCGCCATGCTTATGAACGATATGGCGCGCCGTATGGGACTTAAGGACACGAATTTTGTCAATCCGCACGGATTGCACGACGACGGGCATTATACCAGCGCTTACGACCTGGGCGTGATATCCTGCGCCGCAATGCAAAACCCCGTGTTCCGCCAAATCGTTTCGGCAAAACGGATTTATATCGGCAGGGGCGAAAACAGGCGGCTTTTGATAAACAAAAACAAGCTGCTCAATATGTACTCCCTCGCCACGGGCGTAAAAATAGGCTATACCAAAAAAGCTGGCAGGTGTTTTGTGGGCAGCGCGGAGCAAAACGGCGTGAGCCTCGTCGCCGTCGTCCTGAAATGCGGCCCTATGTTTGAGGACGCCAAGGCGTTGCTTTCAAAGGGTCTTGATAACCTTCATATGAAGCTTCTGGTACCCTGCGACAAGATTTGTGCGGTAACATGGAAAAAAGGCAAGCCGACCTATTACTACGCCAAAGGAGGGTATTATTACCCGTTTTTTGAGGGCGAAAACGAGAAAACCGTCAAGGAAGTCGTTTACGACGAAAAAGAGAAGTGCTACAAATTGACGGTTTGGCTCGGCAAACAGTTGATTTTTTCCCAAAAATTGTATACTATTTAGTTATCTGTTTTTTAAAGGAAAGGTTTAGATGAGAATAAATAAATTTTTGGCGGACGCGGGGGTTGCCAGCAGGCGCGCCGCTGAAACGCTGATAAAAGAGGGGCGGGTAAAAATCAACGGAGCGGCAGTAAACAATCTGGCTACCGACGTCAAGGACGTCGACACGGTAACCTTCGACAACAAGCCCGTCAAAACAAAAAGTAAGCTGTATTATATAATGCTGCACAAGCCCAAGGGCTATGTCACGACCGTTTCCGACGAGCTGGGCAGGAAAACCGTAATGGACTTAATCGACATCAAGGCGAGGCTTTTTCCCGTCGGGAGGCTTGATTACGACACTGAGGGGTTGCTTATTTTGACAAACGACGGAAACCTGACGAATCTGCTTACCCACCCCAAACACAAGGCGCCCAAAACCTACGTGGCGC
>DAITPX010000227.1:0-2279 GCA_036833365.1 Clostridia bacterium
CGAAGTGGAGCTGGGAAAATATAAGGGCCTCAGGGTCAAAAAAACCGTCGTAAAGGTTACCGACGCCGACGTCGAGGAGGAGCTTAAGCGCGCACAAGACCGTTCGGCAAGGCTTGTCGAGGTCGACCGTGCAGCCGAAAACGGCGATCAGGTGGTGTTGGATTATTCGGGCAGCGTGGACGGCGTCAACTTCGACGGCGGGACAGCCCAAAAGCAAACCCTCGTTTTGGGCAGCAAAACTTTTATTCCCGGCTTTGAGGAACAAATCGTCGGCATGAAAAAGGGCGAGGAAAAAGACGTTAAGGTGAAATTTCCCGACGACTATAGGGCTGAAAACCTCAAGGGCAGGGAAGCGGTTTTTGCTGTCAAGCTTCATGAGATAAGGTTTAAGGAACTGCCCGCCCTGGACGACGAATTTGCCAAAGATGTGAGCGAATTTGACACTTTGGAGGAATACAAAAACGATATTAGGAAAAACTTGACTGAGGAAAAAACAAAGCGCGCCGAAATGCAGGACGAAAACGCTTTAGTCGAAATGATTGTCAAGGATTCCAAAACCGACATTCCAAACGCCATGGTCGAAACGCAGATAGATTCTTATGTGGAGGAATTTGCCTACAACCTCATGTACCAAGGGCTCAATCTGGACGACTACCTTAAATATTCCGATACAACCAAGGAAAAATTACGCGAAAATTACAGGCAAAAGGCCGAAATCGGCGTCAAAACGCGGCTTGTAATGGAAGCGATAATAAAAGACATCGACCTCAAAGCCGACGCGAAAAGCGTGGACGCAAAAATCAAAACACTCGCCAAAGACATCAAGCAGGATTATAAGGAGTACAAGCAAACCCTCTCCGACGAACATCTCAGCATTATCAAAAATCAGGTTTTGTCGGAAAAACTTACGGCGTATTTAAAAACTGAAAATACGTTCTATTAAACCATAAAAGCATTAGCAGGAGATTTTTTAATGAATAAAAACTTTTCTATTCCCTACGTTGTGGAACAGACCAACAGAGGAGAGCGCACATACGACATATATTCCCGTATGCTGGAAGACAGGATTGTATTCCTTACGGGAGAAATCGACGACCTTGCGGCGAACAGTATCGTCGCGCAGCTTATTTACCTCGAGGGCAAGGACCCCGAAAAAGATATCAACCTCTACATCAACAGCCCCGGCGGCAGCATTTCGGCGGGCATGGCCATTTATGACACCATGCAGTATATCAAGTGCGACGTCGCAACCATTTGCGTGGGGCTGGCGGCCAGCATGGGGGCGTTTTTGCTTTCGTCCGGCGCCAAGGGCAAACGTTTTGCCCTCCCAAACAGCGAAATAATGATTCATCAGCCTTTGGGCGGTATGCAGGGCCAGGCCAGCGACATAGAAATCCAAGCTCAGCAAATACTAAAGGTAAAGAAGAAACTCAACAAAATCCTGTCGGAAAACACCGACCAGCCTTTGGAACGGATAGAAAAGGATTCGGACAGGGACTACTATATGAGCGCGGAGGAAGCGCGCAAGTACGGCATAATCGACAAGGTTTTCGTGCCGAGAAAATCAAACAAGGAGTGACATCAGGTGGATAAAGAAATTTGTTCTTTTTGCGGCAGGCCCGAAGACAAAGTGGGGGTTTTGCTTACCGGCCCGGGCGGGATTTATATATGCGACGAATGCGTGCAGATTTGCCAGTCGCTTTTGGAGAAAAAGAAAGAGGATAAGTCTCCCGAAAGCTTCGAACTGCCCACGCCCGCGCAGATAAAAAAGCGCCTAGACGAATACGTCGTGGGGCAGGATGCGGCCAAGAAGATTTTGTCCGTGGCCGTCTACAACCACTACAAACGAATAAAAAGCCAAAGCGGGTCAAAGGACGACAACGTGGAGCTCGAAAAAAGCAACATTCTTATGCTGGGGCCCACGGGCTCGGGCAAAACGCTTTTGGCAAAAACATTGGCGCGCATTTTGGACGTGCCCTTTGCCGTTGCCGACGCCACGACGTTAACCGAGGCGGGCTATGTTGGCGAGGACGTTGAAAACGTGCTGCTCAAGCTTATCCAAAACGCCGATTACGATATCGAAAAGGCGCAGAAAGGCATCATTTATATCGACGAAATAGACAAAATCGCAAAAAAAACCGAAAACGTTTCCATCACGCGCGACGTTTCGGGCGAGGGCGTGCAGCAGGCCCTCTTAAAAATTATCGAAAGCACCGTCGCCAATGTGCCGCCGCAGGGCGGGCGCAAGCACCCGTCGCAGGAAATGCTCTCGATTGACA
>DAITPX010000228.1:0-2272 GCA_036833365.1 Clostridia bacterium
GCTTCTTTTTGGTATTTTATATATTGCTCGGCGGTCACGGCTTCCTGCCCTTCGTCCAAATCTATGCGCGCGTTGAGCGCGGCCACGCGGTCCAAAAGCGCTTGGTTCGACGCGTCGGCAAAAATATAGCCGTCTGCCTTCGTCCAAAACTCGCGCGCCGTCCCGCCCGCGGTCGTCGCCAAATAGTCGTCTATTTCTTTCTTGTTGGTGATGGCAAGCTTAACGTCGATTATCGAGGTTATCGTCTCGTAGGTAGGCGCGGTTCTGCCGCTTTCTTCATCGTCAGCGCTTTCAAGGTCGTAACCGGCGTTTTTCACCAAGGTTTCCAGCTCGTTGTCAAAGGAAGCGTAAAGAGATTTTTTCCCGCCTTTCAAGATGTATTCCATGTCCTCTTCGGACAAATATCTCGCGTCCTTAAAGTTTGTGTAAGGGTGAGAATACGTCAAATTTTCTTGGTCGGCCATTTTTTTGTAATTGCCCAATATCAGGTAACTGTTGACCAAATTGTCGTAAGCGATTTGCGCCACGTCGCTGGTGGTGTAATAACCGTAATAAATGTAGTAATAGTAGTCGTTGTACAATTTGTTGAAGGTGTCGAGGAATTGCCCGAGCTTTATTTCCTCGCCGCCGACCACCGCAACCACCTGGGCGCGCCCCTCGGCGGTAGACTGCGTAAACAAGGCGCAGCCCGCGAAAAGCGTGAGGCACATAACAACCGCCAAAATCAAACCTACAAATCTTTTTGTCTTTGCCATTTATTTTTTCTCCTATATAAAACCGCGGTTCAGGCGGCTTTAAACGTCTTTGGTTCAAAAAAGTTTTCTTAGCGGCGGACAAATTCCAACCGCTACTCGTTATTATACTAAAATATCCCTTTCTTTGCAATGCTTTCGAGCGAAAATTTATTACTTTATTGCCCTTAGGCATCTTTGGTTCGTCCGAAAACTCCGTCTGCAATAATTATTTCCATTTTACCGCAAGCCTTAGCTTTTTATTTTAAGGTTCGGCCGCCGATTTTTAGGATTAAACCTCCAACCTAAATATGTTAATTCAAAAGCTCTCCGCCGTCTTGCTTTATTTGGATTTCGGTTAAAAATTGCTCCAAAAAATCCGTCGCCTCTTTATCGGTAATCTGCCCGCAGTCGACATAGACGACGGGTTCCCTGCCATCTATCTCAACTCTGCCCCGATGGGCGGACACGGCGTCGAAAAGCTCGGCCCTGAGCAAAGCCGCTTGGCTTTGAAACACAAGCTTTGCCTGCCCCTTGTTCATAACAACAGCGCCGATGCCGGCTTTGTACGACAAAAGCTTGATGGTTACTATTGTCAATAGGTTTACGGCCTCCTGCGGCGGCTCGCCGTAAATTTCCCTGAGCTCACCCAAAAGCGCGTTCTTTTCTTCCAACGTACTAATGTTTGCCATTTTTTGATAAAATATCATCCTTGCCTCGCCGTCGGCTATATATTGGTCGCTGGCAAAGGCGTCGAGGTCGATTTCCACGGTGGTGCTTATCGGCGCGCGTCCTTTGGGGCGGCCCTTAAGCTCGGATACCGCCTCTTCAAGCAGCTTGACGTACATATCGTAGCCAACCTTTTGCATATGCCCGTGCTGCTCTCTGCCCAAAACGTTTCCCGCGCCGCGTATCTCAAGGTCTGCCATTGCGATTTTAAAGCCGCTGCCAAGCTCGCTGTTTTCCATAATGCTGGTCAGCCGTTTAAACGCCGTTTCGCTTACAACCTTGTTTTCTTTGTAAATCAAATAAGCGTATGCCTGCCTGCCGCCCCTGCCCACGCGCCCGCGGAGCTGGTAAAGCTGTGCGAGCCCAAGGTTGTCGGCGTCGTAAACTATGAGTGTGTTGGCGTTGGGTATGTCTATCCCGTTTTCGATAATAGTCGTGCAAATCAAAACGTTGTGCAGCCCCTTTGAAAAATCGTACACGCTTTTTTCCAAAAGGGCGCCGTCCATCTGCCCGTGCGCGACCACCACGTCGGCCTCGGGCACAAGCGCGCGGATTTTAGCGGCGTAGCGCTCTATCGTTTCCACCCTGTTGTAAACCAAAAAAATCTGTCCGCCGCGGCTGATTTCACGTATGATAATATCCCTTATCATTTCGTCGCTTTCCTCTACGACAAACGTTTCTATAGGCAGCCGCTGTTTGGGCGGCGTGGTGATAGTGGAAATATCCCTCATGCCCGTAAGCGCCATGTGCAGCGTGCGCGGGATAGGCGTCGCCGACAGCGTCAAAACGTCGACGTTGTTTTTGATTGCCTT
>DAITPX010000229.1:0-2254 GCA_036833365.1 Clostridia bacterium
GCTTTGTCGAAATTATTTCCACAAGCTGTTTCGACAAAGCCCCCTTAAGCTCAGGCACGTTGAGGCGGTAAAATCTCCTGTCCGAAACCAGCTTGATTTTGCCCCGCGCGCCCGACTCAAGCGCCTTTCGCAGTAAAATCGTTTTGAAATTTTTGTCGAACGCCGGCCTGATCAGCAGGCTCGTAAAATACTTCGCCGCTTTTTCTCGGTCGGTAAGCGCTATTTTGTCCGCCAGCTTTTCAAAATAATCCTCGTCCGTCACATTATAGAGCGCCCATTCCGCGTCCTTAAAAAGCCTTTCGTCTTTCCACATATCCGCCAAATCGCCGCGCTCGATAAGGTCATCAAGCTTTTTATCTACGACTTCGGTAGGCAACTGCGGAGTGTATTCCAGCGTCCCCGCGTCCGCGGAGTTTTCCGCGTCGGTGACAAAGTCGAGGTAAAACGCCGCCGTAGCGTTTTCGGGGTCGGCCGCCAAAATATCCAGGAGGGTTTCCTTGGCCTCCAAAAAATCCCGGTTGTTGTAGCACGCCTCGGCGTACAAAAGCATCACCTCAAGGCTGCCCCGTTGCTCCAAATGCTTTTTGAGCCATTTTTTCGCGCTTTTGTGGTAGCCGCTTTCGCAAAACGACGCCGCGATTTTAAAAATTTTCACCGGGTCGTCGGTTTCGAAGCTGTCGAGCTTTTCGGCGTATTTTTGTTTGAGCGCCGCCGAACCCGTCATGTGGTAAAGCAGCACCGCGTTGGACACCGCGCCGACGGAATTTTCGTCCAGCTCGAGCGCCCTTTCGATATATTTTTTGCCCGTTTTCGGGCGGTTGAGCATCAGGCACACAAAGCCCAGGTCGTTAAGCAAATCGACGTCGTCGGGCTTGATTGCCGCAAGCTGCTCGTAAATTTTGTAAGCCTTCTCGAAATTGCCCTTGCCGAATTCCTCGTCGGCGACGGGCTTGTGTTCGTTTACGTACTCGTCGTCTTTGGGGTGCACGACGCGGTACTTGGACAGCCTGACCGCGTCGGCCTGCGCCCGCGCGTCCTCGTGCATGTCGGCAATCATATCCAGCGCGTCGTCGCTGCCGTAGTAAAAGGCCGAGGCGATATCGCCCCTGAGGTAAGAGTTCTGCCCCAAAAGCTCCCGCGCGTACTCGTTGTTTTCGTCAATCGACAACACCTCGAAAAGCGCCCTGTCAGACTGCTGCACATAATCCTCGTCGCTCAAAATTTCGGCTATGTCGAGCAGCGCGTCGATGTCGCGGGGCATACGCCTCAAAAGCCTGAGCGCTTTGAAGTACTGCCCGTCCTCTATGTATCTGTCCACCAGCGGCTCCACGCTTTCGGCGGACACCGCAAATTTTATTTTTGTCAAGTTTTTTTCTCCGTTAATCCAAATTGCGGCCCAAGCCGCAATTTTAAGTGTTTTTATTATTGTTTGGCCTTTTTCGGTTCCACGGGATGGAACAGCGCGAACGTCCGCATCATGTGCACCATATATACGAACACCACGTAAAACATACCGAACATAAACATCGCGGCCAAGAGAAGCGAGGCTATCATTCCCGCCGACTGCGCTATTAACACGTACAGCACAAACGGCAGCGCGGTGATGACTATTCTTATCAGGTTGGGCAAAAAGTTGAGCCACATAAGCCGCCACGCGTCGGCAAGGTTGTCCGCGACGGGCTGTTTGTAAGTCGCCGCCACCGCGAAAAGCGTGTAAACGTACATAAAAATCAGCGCGAACAAGACCCACGCGGCGATCAGCGCGATAACGTAAACCCATGTCGCCAAAATGGGTTTAAGCGCTTCGCCCAAGAAGAAAATGCCGAGGTACGCCCCTGAAAGCGCCGCCGTCCCAAGCAGAGTATAACCGAGGGTTTGCCCGATACCCCTGAAAAACGGCTTCCAGATGACAAGCTTTCCAGTCCAGAACGAGTCGCGTATAACGGCAAACCCGCCCGAAAACGCAAACGCCACCAAAAGCGCGGCGAGCGCCGCCCACAAATTGCCGTTTTTATTTATAATCGCGGTCTGCTCGGCGGCATACCTGCCCACGTCCAGCCAAACGCCGCTGCCCACGCCCAGATAGTTCGTGGTCGGCAGCATTGTCGTCAGCGCGTAGGTTTTCGACATCACCAGAAAGTACACGACCAGAACGGTCGGAATGACAAAAAGCAAAAGCAGCAGGTTGAGCAAAAAAACCTTGCCCATAGAGTCGCGGTACAAAATTTTAAAAAATTTCCACGCGCCGTTTCGG
>DAITPX010000230.1:0-2251 GCA_036833365.1 Clostridia bacterium
GGCTTGTGGTTTCAAAAGACGTTGTGCGCTTGGGAGACCTTGCGCGCATGGGCTTCGGGCAGTCTATCGCCGTTACGCCCATTCAGCTTTGTGCGGCGGTTGCGGCTGCGGTCAACGGCGGAATTTTGTACCAGCCCAGCCTTGTGAAAGAAATCGTTGACAGCAACACGGGAAATGTCGTAAAGAGCTTCGCGCCCGTGGAAAAAGGCAGAGCTATAAGCGAGGAGACCAGCAAAAAAATCGCCAAGATGCTCGAAAACGTGGTGACTGACGGCAGCGGAAAACAGGCTTATATCGAAGGGTATCAAGTAGGCGGCAAAACGGGCACGGCGCAGAAATTTATCGACGGCGTGCTGGCAAGCGGCAAAAATATTTCGTCGTTTATCGGCTTTTTCCCCGCCGAAAGTCCTAAATACCTTTGTATGGTGATGGTGGACGAACCGGTTGGCATTACATACGGCTCCTATGTCGCGGCGCCTTACGCTAAGATGATTTTTCAGCAGATAATCAATTACTACGACATCCCGCCCGTTGAAAATTAGGCGCTTAAGTTAACATATTGGCGCAACAGCTTTCGTAAAATACTTTGTAAAGGCTTACAAAGTATTTTTTCTTCGGGAGGTATTTTTATGATTTTGGCAGAACTTGTTAAGGGAATAAAAGGGGAAATGTCGGGAGCCGACACTGTGGAAATAAGCTCGCTTTCCTGCGACAGCGGCAGCGTGGAGAGAGGCGCGCTCTTTTTCTGCCTCGTCGGGGGACAAGCCGACGGGCACGACTTTGCGCCCAAAGCCGCTTTCGACGGGGCGGCGGCGCTGGTCGTCACCCGCAAGCTGGACATAAGCATAACCCAGTTTATCGTGGAGGACTCTCGCGCGGCGATGGCATTAATGGCAAAACGCTTTTACGCTAACGCCGCCGACAAGCTTGAACTTATCGCGGTGGTAGGCACAAACGGAAAAACTTCCACGACCTATCTCATAAATTCGATTTTAAAACAGGCGGGGCACAAAACGGCGATAATCGGCACAAACGGCGTGTTTGTCGGCGAGGAGCGTTACCCCTGCAAGCTGACAACTCCTGACCCGATAGAACTCCATCACCTTTTCGCGCAGTTTGTGGAAATGAAAATAAAATACGTCGTTATGGAGGTTTCGGCTCACGCTCTGGCATTACGTAAAAATGAGGGTATAAGGTTCGACGTAACCGTTTTTACTAATTTTTCGCAGGACCACCTCGATTTTTTTGAAAATATGACGGCATACGCCAACGCGAAACTAAAAATTTTCAATGAAAAATATACCAAGGTCGCCGTCGTCAATTCCGACGACGAGCTGGGCAAAAGTATTGCCAAGCAAAACAAAATTCCCGTTGTCACCTACGGGTACGAGGACGTGGCGGATATATTTGCGCTGGACTACAAAGAAAACAGCGAGGGCATGGAATTTATCATAAACCTTTACGACGAAATCCGCCGAGTCAGCTTCGGTCTGCACGGAAAATTCAATCTTTACAATATTTTGGCTGCGGCGACTACGGCCAGGATTTTCGGAATAAAACTCAATACCATTACACAAGGTATAAAAAACGTCAGAAGAATCGACGGCCGAAACGAAACTGCTTTTATCGGCAAAGTCAAGGCGGTGGTGGACTTCGCGCACACGCCCGACGGCATAAAAAACATTTTGAGCTATCTCAAAGAAGCCGCGGAAGGCAAGCTCATAGTCGTGTTCGGTTGCGGCGGCAACCGCGACAGGTTTAAGCGCCCGCTTATGGCGCAGGCGGTTTCAAAATACGCCGATTTCGCGGTCGTGACAAACGACAACCCGCGCTTTGAAAACCCCGACGCGATAGTCGAGGACATTTTGGGCGGGCTGACCTGCCCCTACGAGGTGATACTTAACAGAACCGACGCCGTGGAAAAGGCGGTCGGGCGGGCGTCGGACGGCGACACGGTGGCGATTTTGGGCAAGGGCGCCGAGGCGTACCAGGAGACAGGGGGAAGGAAAGTGCCTTACTCGGACTTCGACGTCCTGCAAAAAATCGGCGGAAAAAACCAAAACGGTATAGGCGGCTAATTTCAGCGGTTATTTATTAGGGAAGGTGGTTTGTTTGGATTTGCTTTGTTTTGTGTTTGCGTTTATATTGGGGCTTGTTTTTTGCGCGATAGCCGTCGCGGTTTTGCGCAAGGTCAAAGCAAAGCAGGAAATTTTGCACTACGTCGCCGAGCATAACGCCAAACGCGGCACCC
>DAITPX010000231.1:0-2250 GCA_036833365.1 Clostridia bacterium
GAGGCTATCGAATTTTTAAAGCAAAACGAAAAGAAAAAGCAATCGGGCAAGCCCGATACCCGCATCGAATCCGACGGGGAGAAACAGGGGACGGTGGAGCTGCTGAACGCTATTTTGTCGCTGACGGCCGCGGTAAAGCGCTCGTGGAGCGACAGGCAGCGGCAGACGGTTTGGGATATGCTCGAGCACCGCGACAGCCAATCGGACGCGGCTGAAAGGCTGGGCATAAAACAGTCGTCGGTGCAAAAAAATCTCGCAAACGGAAATTATTATACCTATAAGGAAGCCATGGACACCGTGAAAAAGACGCTAAGCGAAATAAGGAGAAAAAATGTTTAAAGAATATTTTATGCTTTTGCTTCTCGCGCACATAATCGGGGATTTTTACGTGCAAACCGATTTTATATCGCGAAAAAAGAAAACAAATTTCGGCTGGGTCTTGCTCCATTGCCTTTTTTATTGGGTTGTGGCGATGGCGGTTTCCCTTCCCGTAATGTCCTTAGAAACGGCATTGTTCGGCACCTTGTCCGCGGCGGCGCATTTGGCTATAGATATTTTAAAATATTTTGTCGGGTTAAAGGCCGCGAAAATGCCCGCGACGGGCAAAACGGAACGAAATATATTTTTTGCCGACCAAATACTGCATTTAGCGGCAATGGCATCGGTTGCGTTTTTGTTCGAGGCGCAGGGCAACGAGCTTTGGGTCAACGACGGTGCGGCGGAGGTTTTAAGCGTTTTAGGAATTTCCGCAAAATCGCTTTTGAATTGGGCGGTGGCGCTTTTTGTGGTACACAAGCCCGTAAACATAGCAATCTCGCTGTTGCTTACGCCGTACCGGCCCGAAAGCAAAAATGAAGACCTTAAACCAGAGGGCATGAAAACCGAGGAAGCCAAGCCAAAGGACAGAAGTGCGGGAAGGTTTATCGGCACGCTGGAAAGGCTGATAATTTTGTTTTTGATTTATTTAAATCAGTATTCGGCGATAGGCTTGGTTTTGACCGCGAAATCCATCGCCAGATATGACAAAATAACCAAAGACCCCGCGTTTTCGGAATATTATTTGCTGGGGACGCTCTTAAGCACTCGCCGTATCGTTTATTCTGTAAAAATTCTTTTCATATAGCATTTTCGGCGATTTAAGATTTAAAAGGATAAACTGCAATTCAAAGGAGTTTTAATATTTTGAAAGAAATCATAAAAGAGCTTTCTTTAGGGCGGCGTGCGGAAGAAGCCTTGGCCGCTTATTTTGAAAAGCGCGGTAATTATATGAAAACCTTATCGGAAAACGCGTACGACGGCGAGCCCGAAAACCTGCCGGTACTAAAACGTGAGCCTTTTGACCGCTTAGCAGTCGTTTGCTATAAACTGACGGAAGTGAAAGCATGGTTCGGGCGCATGCAAATACCCGCGCGTATATATTTCGACACAATTTCGGACATAACGCTGCGCGAGTGTTTGTACGAGAAACGCTTCGGCAAGCCCGGGCTCACGCGCGACGACGCGAGGTGGTTTAGGCACATTTTCAGCCACCGCATTTTTAAGTTTTATTCGCTCCAGTTTCAGCTGTTTAATATGATTTATCTCGACAAGGAATGCATAGGCGAGGATTATATGATTTTTCCCGCCGAACAAAAGAAAAAGTTACCGTCCGATGCGCCCGTTTTGAACGTACATATCCCAAAGGGGGCTGATTTGTCTCCCGAAGCCGTCGAAAAATCCTTCGCCGGGGCGGCGGATTTTTTTGGCAGGTATTTTCCGGAACACCGTTACCGGGCGTTTATTTGCTATTCGTGGCTGCTTTACCCCGGCAACCGCGCGTTTTTGGAACCGAGCAGTAACATAATCCGTTTCGCCGAAAGATTTGAAATAATCGCCACGGCGCGCGACAATAAGGACGCGGTCAAACGAATTTACGGGAAAAGATACCGTTCAAAAGGGGATTATCCGCAGGAAACGTCGCTTCAACGGAACGCATTGGCACATTTGCACGGGCTGGGCGAGGCATGCGGAGTGATTTACCGTTAAAAGGGCAAATTTTATA
Source organism: Clostridia bacterium (assembly GCA_036833365.1). Lineage (GTDB taxonomy): Bacteria > Bacillota > Clostridia > Christensenellales > CAG-314 > JAQUSX01. Next base: position 2,042 of record DAITPX010000231.1, read on the forward strand.
GATTTTCGGGAGATTTATACATAAATGAAAAACTTTGAGAAATCAATATACAGGGGTTTGCTGGTTCAATTGGATATCCCCGCCGTTTTAAATTATCTGGAAGAAACGGGACAAAACGAAATGCGCCGAAGTCTTTTCGATAGGCTTACCAATGAGCCGTCGGCGGACAGCGGCGACGCTTTTATCGACGAGGCGCTGAGGCAATATTT
>DAITPX010000232.1:0-2219 GCA_036833365.1 Clostridia bacterium
TTTCCGCGCGATGCAAACCCCCCCCGTGACAATCCGCTTCCTCGACCCGCCGCTTCACGAATTTTTGCCGACGCAGGAAGAGGACATCAAAAAAATCGCCGCCGAAATGAAAATCACCGTTGAAAGGCTCAAGGACACCATCGCCAAGCTGCACGAGTTCAATCCCATGCTCGGCCACCGCGGCTGCCGTTTGACGATTACCTATCCCGAAATCGCCAGAATGCAGACCCGCGCGGTCATTGAAGCCGCGGCAAACGTAAGAAAAGAGGGCGTAGACGTAATCCCCGAAATCATGATTCCGCTCGTAGGCGAAGTCAAGGAGCTGGAGTACGTCAAGGCAATCGTCGACGAAACTGCAAAACAGGTTATGGAAGAAAAGAAGACCTCTTTCAAGTACCTTGTCGGCACGATGATAGAAATTCCGCGCGCCGCCCTTACGTCGGGCGAAATCGCCAAATGCGCCGAGTTTTTCAGCTTCGGCACAAACGACCTTACCCAAATGACCTTCGGCTTCTCGCGCGACGACGCTGGTAAATTTCTTCCCGAATATTATTCCAAAAAGATTTTTGAAAGCGACCCGTTCGCGCGCGTCGACCAAATCGGCGTGGGCAGATTGATGGAGCTTTCCGTCAAAGAGGGCAAGCAAACCCGTCCCAACCTCAAAACGGGCATCTGCGGCGAACACGGCGGCGACCCGTCGTCAATCGAGTTCTGCCACAGGCTGGGCTTGGAATATGTTTCCTGCTCGCCTTTCCGCGTCCCAATCGCAAGGCTCGCGGCGGCCCAGGCGGCAATCAAAAATTCCTGATTTTAAGCTAGGATAAATAAAAGCCGTTCGTTTTTTACGAACGGCTTTTTTGTTTTAACAATATTAAACGCCTGCTTTGCTAAGGTTCCCAAAAAATCCGCCGTTGAGTTAAAATGCTTTGCGCTTATAAATAAACAAGATGAAAGGTTAAAATAGAATAAACTTAAGCCCTGTTTCTAAGATATTTTTAAAATTTCCGAAAACGTCGAAAATATTTGCCCGCACTGATCAGTTAAGCAAAGTTTCCGAAGAATTTTTTTGTTAATGTAAAAACTCATTTACAATTAAGCGCCGTACGCCCAAAATGTGTTAACGAAGCAACAAGCTTCTCCTTCTTGCCTAGGTTGCTTGTTTTTTTATCTGCTTGTTTATTGTTTGTCTTTAAATAAAAGACTTCTTATAAAAAAACAATTAAACCAATTCTGCCGCTTAAATAAGACGGATATTAACCCGTCATACGTGCGCCAAACCGTCCGATTTTTCTCACACATAAAGCGTGATGGACGCTTAAAATGAATAATGATTATATATCGGCACACAATACGCTTATGTACAAGCCGCGCCGAAAAGTGATTATATTATTTTGTGTTTTATTATCTCTGCTTGCCGTCGCGTGCTACGGATTAAATGCCGAAGCCGCCGCATCAGGCGCCGCCGACAGGGAAATTTATCTTACCTTCGACGACGGGCCGAGCGTGTCGGTCACTCCCAGGATATTGGATATACTTAAGGAATACGATGTCCCCGCTACGTTTTTTGTGGTGGGAGAGCTTGCCATCGAGCACGGGGACATAATCCGCCGCGCGGACGCGGAGGGCCATACCGTCGCGATTCATTGCTACAGGCACGATTACAAGTATCTTTATTCAAGCCCCGAAAATTATTATGAGGACTTAATGCGCGCCCGCCGAGCCCTGACAAAAATACTGCCTGAGTTCGATTGCCACGTTATGCGGTTTCCCGGCGGTTCGTTCACGCTCAGCGGAAAATATATCGAGGTGGTGAAAAAAGCGGGTTTCAGCTACGTTGACTGGAACTGCACCAACGGAGATACGGAGAAAGAGATAAGCACCGCAGAGGACAGCTACGACTTCGCCGTTTCCACCGCCGGAAACCGCGTACGGCTTGTAATGCTTATGCACGACAACAAAAGCGTAACCGCCTCCGGCCTTGAAAAAATTATACTGTACTTTAAGGAAAACGGCTATACATTCAAAAAGTTTTGAAATGTAAATATGCGGCGTCATTGCTTTTTAAAAATTTAAATGCCGCGTTTTTTCTTAAAGATAAAAAATGTACACTGTAATATTTACGGTTGCGGCTGTCCGTCCGCAAGGTCGGCTTACTCTCTGCCTGTCAGATAATCGATAGAGCAGTCGAAATAACGCGCCAAAACTATGATGTTATCAAC
>DAITPX010000233.1:0-589 GCA_036833365.1 Clostridia bacterium
TGCCCACCTCCTCGTTGTCGGCGAGGAAAGCGACGGCGATGTTTTTCGGCTTTGCGTCGACAAGCGAAACGACGCTTGCAAACGCGCTTGTTAGGTTGTCTATGCGGGGCGCCACGATAAACTCTCCGTCAAACCCCGCAAAAAAAGGCTCCTCCGCGTTTGTCAAAAATAAGTCGTAATCGAGTATTTTGCCGCCCTCCGCGTCGACTAAATCAAGCGAAAAATCCTTGTCCTGCGAAACCAGCGGCTGCAAATCGGTTTGGGGGTTCAGCACCAGCCCCTTAGAGTTCACCTCGCGGTTGAAGTGCACGGCGACCGAGGGGATTACCGTTCTGCGCTCGTCGTAAACCGGCCTTGAGACAAGCCTGCCGTTTTTCTCCAAAATCACTCTTCCCGCTATCCTCAGCGGTATGTCCAGCCAGCTGTAGTTCAGCCCCCCGCCGTAGCGCTCCACGTTGAGCTTGACGTAAACGCCCTGCTTGACGACTGGGTTAAACTTAAGCTTCAGCGCGGGCGAATCGGTGTGCGAAGCGGCGATATTAAACCCTTCGGGCTCGCTGCCCACGCAAAACGCGGCGAGAGCCGAGCC
>DAITPX010000233.1:602-2209 GCA_036833365.1 Clostridia bacterium
ATTACGTAATACTTGCCGCCCCTCACGACGTCCCAGTTTTCGCTTTCGTTCAGGCCGACAAAACCGTGCCGTTCCAAAATATTTTTTGCGTTCTCCACCGCGTGGTATGCGGTGGGCGAGTTTTTTAGCTGCGCCATAAGCTGTGCGTTCATAAACGAATCCCCCTAAAAGTTAATTGTTTTCAAAATAAATAATACCCTAATTCCGGGCATAGTTCAAGCGTATTAAGAAAATAAAATTTTGCCGTTTTTAATTTATGTAAGCTTCCTAATAAAACGCTCGGTATTCATTCGCCGACATATCCGAATCGCTTGAGCCAAGCAAGCACCACCAAATAAAAGAAATTTAGAAAAAACTAAACCGTCAGGCATAAAAAGTGAAAAAACGCCGCCCGCGTTTGACTTTTTGGGGGTAATATTGTAATATAAACAATAAGAAAGCGGCCCCTCGGCGATATGTCTCTAAAAATAAGGAATTTGAAATATAAACAAAAATAAGGAAGGGATATTTTATGAGAGCGAAAAGGTTTGCGGCGGCGCTGGTACTGATTTTGGCGCTCGCGCTGACGGGTTGCGCCGGCGCGGAGGCGGTTTATGACGACAACGAAAGCATAGCCGACCCGTTTTCCACGCGCATCGCCACGCGTTACGCCCAAAACTATCTGGTGCAGTTCGGCGATGTAAGGGTTCACGCGCAGGCGGATTATTTCAGCGGCGTAAGCAAAGTTTGCGACATAGAGCTTGGGGACGAAACTTTTTTCGACCTCGATTTGACGGTCAAAAACGGAAAGTTCAAGGCCGTGCTTGTCAGGGACGGCGAGGTGACGGTGCTTTTTGAAAATAACGGAACCTTGCTTGTCGAGCTGTCGTCGCTTGCCCGCGGCGAGTACGAGCTCAAATTCGTTGGGCAACAGGCAAATTTCGAGCTTGACATGACCATACGCCAAAGCGGCGTTAACGGGTTCTAACGCGGGCGGATGAGGTTTATTTGGCGCAAAAAGCAAAATAAATTCGGTTGTAAGCCTTATCGGCTGCAAGAGCAAGGTCAAGAAAATAAGCTAAAAAACAAAACGGACGCCCGAAAGGAACGCCCGTTTAATTTTTTTGTTACGCGCCGCGGATTCTCAAATTCCGCTTTTTTATAATTTGGATTGTTAAGCAACACTTCCGCCTGCCGAGCGCAAGCGGCAAAGCGAATATAAGGTTGTTTCACCCATATCCCCGCCCGTATAAATTTAAGATATTAAAATTATTTTCAAATCCCTGTTTTCTTAGCCCGAACGCGGCTAACCGTTTATTTTTCCTAAAATCTTAAAAATTTTTCGCCCTCAAATTCATTTTTCCCGCTCGAGCTTCAGCCAAAGCTCTTCGATTTTTTGCACAACCGTTTGGGCGGCGGTTTCGAGAGGCGCCTTAAGCGAAAAGCTCTTGTCGCGAGCGGAAATTTCCACGATATTTTCCTTGAGGTTGCGCGGGCTTACCACAATCCTGACGGGCACGCCCAAAAGGTCCGCGTCCGAAAAAATCACTCCCGCGCTCAGCGGGCGGTCGTCGTAAATGACCTCGACGCCCTTGCCCCGCAGCTCGCCGTAAAGCTTGTCGGCGTAT
>DAITPX010000234.1:0-2208 GCA_036833365.1 Clostridia bacterium
GTCCAAGGCGAAAATGTTTGACGTGGGCACGGCGGTGCCTACCGGCATAACCGAGGGCACGAAGGATTTTTCCGCTCTCATAGGCGCGACCGGCGTTACTACGACGGTTTTGCGCCCCGTAGGCAAGGCGTCGTTCGGCGGAGTGGTGCATGACGTCATGGCGCATGACGGCTTTATCGAAGAGGGCGCCAAAATAGAAGTGACGGGCGTCGAAGGCCAACGGATTGTAGTTCAGTTGTTAAATAAAAAAAAGGAGAAAATTAGATGACCAATCTTTTCCAATTGCTGCTGTTCGCCGAGGCTGCGGGCGGCGCGGGCGAATGGGTAGTCGCCCTTATAATCATACTGGCCGTACTTGTTTTTCTGCTGCTTTTGTTCGTTCCTATCGGAACGTGGTTTAGGGCCCTAATCAGTAAGGCGCATGTCAGCATGTCGCAGCTTATCGGCATGAAGCTGAGAAAAATCAAATTCAGAATGATAGTGGAAGCCTATATACGCGCCAGAAAAGCGGGGCTTGAGATACACGTAGACGAGCTGGAAACGCATATCATGGCGGGAGGCAACGTGCTTAATATCGTGGACGCATTGATTTCGGCGCACAGCGCCAATATCGAGCTTACGCTCCAGACCGCGAAGGCTATCGACCTTGCGGGGCGCGACGTTTTAAACGCCGTTAAGGTGTCTGTTAACCCCAAGGTAATCGAAACCCCCGTAATATCGGCTATCGCCAAGGACGGCATAGAGCTCCGCGCCAAGGCGCGCGTGACGGTCAGGGCGAATATCGGCAGGCTTGTCGGCGGCGCGGGCGAAGAGACGATTATCGCGCGCGTAGGCGAGGGCATCGTAACGACCGTAGGCTCGTCGGTTTCGCACAAGGAAGTTTTGGAAAACCCCGACTCGATTTCGAAAACGGTGTTGAGGAAAGGGCTTGACGCGGGCACGGCGTTTGAGATTTTGTCAATAGATATCGCAGACATTGACGTCGGCAGGAACATCGGCGCGCAGCTTCAGATGGACCAGGCCGAAGCCGATAAACGCATAGCGCAGGCTAAAGCGGAGGAACGCAGGGCGATGGCGGTCGCGCACGAGCAGGAAATGAAAGCGCACACGCAGGAAATGCGCGCCAAGGTGGTGGAGGCCGAATCGGAAGTGCCCAAGGCTATGGCCGAAGCGTTCCGTAGCGGCAGGCTGGGCGTAATGGACTATTACCGCATGGAAAACGTTCAGGCGGACACCTCTATGCGCCAGGCTATTTCCGGAGCGAAAAAGGATGATAAAAAATAATGGCTGAAATAGCGGAAGTTTTGTCTATCTTGGCGTCCGTGGCCATAGGAATAGGAGCTTTGATTGCCGGTCTGAACAAGGCGGGTAAAAAACAAACGCAAAGCGCGCAGGACAAGGTTTACCGCAGCGAAACGGCGCGCCCCGCCCCATACAAAAATCCCGCGGCGCAGGTGTTTGAAAACTCCTACGGGGAAAGGAAAAAGCAGACGACCTCGATAGATTTTAAAAAATATGCGAAAGCCGAGCCCGGGCACGCGACGGGCGGCAAGACCGAAAAGGTCGAGCCTATCGTCGGCAGCCTCGGCGAGCACAACGACGAGGGATGCGGCGAGCACGCCGGTTTGAGGTTTATTACGACGGAATCCACGGACGAAAGCGAGCCGACGCTCGACTATGAAAAAATTGCCGCGGCGATGATTTTCGGCAGCGTTTTGTCGCAGCCAAAGGGCGACGAAAATTTGAAGCATTTTTAGAATAAGTCAATTTTTTTGATAAAAAAAACGGCGAGTTTTTAGCTTGCCGTTTTTCTGTTTCGGGTTTCATTGAAAATCTTGCCGTTTAATATAAGTAAAGGCAATAATTCATTATTGCATTCCAGAGATTTTCAGAATATTTACGCTTAATTTTTGATTATTGCCGCTTTTAAATTATTTATTTCGATTCAGATAATCCTGATAATCCAGCCTGTGAACCCTGCCTTTAATCCCAGTCCTGTCCGATACGCTTTTTATAGCCCTTATCATTTCGCTGGCTTTTGTATGTGCGACATCAAACAAGACTTGAATGTCAACGTTGCGGTAGGTTTCTTTTTGCTCTAAAATTTCTTTGGCGGTTAATTTAGAAAGCGTAATCATCCACCCCTCTTTGTTTTGATTGGTTTTGCGATTAAGTTCTTTGACTGCGGAACAGGTGCCTGTGTGACAG
>DAITPX010000235.1:0-2206 GCA_036833365.1 Clostridia bacterium
ATCGGGAAAGGTCATGTCGGACAATACCTGTTTGTTGAGGTAGCGCGCCACTATCTGCGAGGTCGTTCCCCCGCACACCACCTTTTTGCCTTCGTCCGCCAAAAATTTTTTGACATAAAAGTCATCCTGCGCTTTGTCGAGCGGCGGCCCCACCATCAAGCTTACGGGCGAAACCTCCCTTATTCTTACCGCGGCGACCGTGGTGTCGTCGCCGGGCTCCTCTACGTAAAGGCCGTAGCAAGTTCCCGCCAGCATGCAGGCTATGCAACGCGCGCTCATATCGGGCTTTATCACCCTGTCGAGATAGTCCATTACGTCCTTTCTGACCCAGCCGAAGTTGAGCACCTTGCCTATCCCTGCGTGGATTACGCCGTCGCTCATAAGCACTATGACGTCGCCTTCGACCAAGTTAAGCTCGGTAGCGTAGACGATTTTGTCGTGGTAGGTGTATTCCTCCCGCACAAAGTCACCGCATTTGCCGTCGTGGTAATAAACCGCCTCGGGGTTGTCGAATTCAAACAAATAGCCCTTTCCCTGCTTGTTGACGTGAATGACGGAAAAAGTCGAATAAGCTATGCCGCGCTCTTTGCATACGGGCAGAGTTTGAATGATGGCGTCGATACATTCCTCCAAATCAACGTCGTTGGCAACCAGCGTGCAAAGTATTTTGGAAGTAAGGGTTGCCAAAATATTGGCCTTTACGCCGCTGCCCAGCCCGTCCGCCAAAACAACTGTGGTGTAGTCGCCCTTGACGACGGCTTCGACCTTGTCGCCGCAAAGCTCCTCGCGCTTTTTATTTAGAGAAGTATAGCCGTTTTCCAAATATAGTTCCATCTTTTTATTTGTCGCTTGCGTCGTCTTCAGGCTGCAAAGTCTTTTTGAGCTTTAGGAGCGCCACCTTGGTTTCCGCGGTGGTTTCGCCCAAAAGCGACGCTATCTCCTGAGCAACCCTCATTTGCTTTTTAATCACCTCGTCGGTGGTATCAAGCGTTTTCGCTTTTACCTCGGCAAGCTCCTTGTCGTACTCCACCCTATCGGTTATGTCCTTGTATACGCCAAACATCACCTTGTGCTCGTCCAAAAGGATTATCGAAACCTCGACGTATTTTTTAGTTTCTTCTATTTTTACCTTTTTATTATGCACGTTTCTGCCGCGCGTCAAAGCCAAAACAAACTCGTTTGCATCGAAACAATCGAAAGCGTATTTGCCTTTGACGAAAACTTCGTTTATCCCCAGCAGCTTGCGCGCCTTTTCGTTTACTTCGAGGATTTTGTAGTCGTTTTCCATGACTATTATGCCGTTGGGGCTGTTTTGGATTATTTCATAGGACATAGACTCGGCGCGGGTGCGCATATAGGGTATGCACATTTCGATATCGGCGTAACCGTTTATTACGGCAATCGCCTTTTCGCGGCAGGTGGAATACCCGCACGCGCCGCAGTTGAGCTCGTCTTCGGGGGAGAATTTCCCCGTTTTTTCCAAAACCGCCTTTATGTCCCTTTCGGAGGGAGTAACATAGTTGAGCAATATATGCGGGTGCCCTTTCATCAGGTCGGCCTTGGGCGAAACCAGCATTTTGCTTTCGCCGCTTCTCATTAAATCCCGGTTAACGTATTTTCTTATGTCCTCGTTTGCCTTCAAGGGGCCGCCGTCGTGCTTGATTGCGCAAGGGCCGTTGATGCAGGCGTATTCGCAGCAGTTGACCTCCAAAAACATTCCCGAAAGCGAATCTATGTCCTGAAGCAGGTCGAAAGTGCGCCTGACTCCGTCCACCGCCACGTATTCGTACCCGTCGGGAAGCTTGACAAAGGACTTTATTATACCGTTGCTTATGGGGTAGGATTTGGCGATATTTATAGATTGAGCGTTTTCGCTCGGTTCAACTTCGCCCATTTCTTCGAGATTAATCCCGTTGGTTTCGAACATCGACAGCAAGTCCTCGAAGGTCAGCACTCCGTCTATTATGCCGCTTTCCCTCGCCTCGCGTTTTTTTGCTATGCACGGGCCGATAAACACGATTTTCGCGTCAGGGAAACGTTTTTTGAGTATTATCGCGTGGGCGACCATAGGCGAGGCCACCGGCGCAAGGTACTTAAGCGCCTTGGGATAATAAATCTGAATCATACGGTTTATCGCGGGGCAGGCGGACGTGATTAAGTTTCTGTATTCGCCGCTTTTGAGCAGCTTGTTGTACTGCTCGGTAAC
>DAITPX010000236.1:0-2202 GCA_036833365.1 Clostridia bacterium
CGTCAACGAAAAATATTCCGTGGCGCGCGAAAAATACGACAACCTTTTTTTGGAAATCAACAATATCGACGCGCTGACGGCCGATTACCGCAAACAGCAGCTCAAGCTTTCCGTAGAAATCGAACGGCAGGCGGGCGAGAAAAAGGTGCTTCACGAGCGCGTCCGTTATTTGGAAAATGCCAATGAGGACTACCAAAAGCAGATAGAAAGCGCCGAAAGCCTCATAGAGCGCATGAAAAAAAATATCGAGGAGGCGACGGCGGCGCAGCAGGCCAAGCGTTCCGAGCACGAAACGGTGGCGCAGGAGCTGACTCAATTCAACGAAAACATAATAGGGCTGAGCGACACGTTGATAGCCTTTCAGGACAAAGTCGACCGCGCGCAAAAGCAGGCGATGGCTGTCCTGGGCGAGCTTGGCAACCAAAAAAGCTTGGCGTCCGCGCTTACTTCCGAAAAAAACACCCATTCCGCGCGGCTTGCGCGGATATGCCGCGATATCGACGAGGTAAACGACAAAATCCGCAGGCTCAGCGAGGAGCAAAGCCGTGAAATCGACGAGCTGATAGAAGGCAATTACGCCAAAATCTCCGCCGAAAAACTGGCGGGCGACGTCGAGGGCTACCTTTCGGCAATCAAAGCCCTTTTGCCGAGGGTCGTTTTGTCAGACGAAACGCAGGCGAAAGTGACGGGGCTTCTGACCGAAGTGGGACAAAAGGCGATAACCGAGCTCAGGCAGTCAAAAAGCTTCGAGCACCAAAACTGGCAGCAAAACCTAATCCTTATGTCGGCGCTCAAGGAGCGTTTCGGCAAATACGCCGCGCTCCACGACGCCCAAAGGCAGCAGATGGGCAAGCTGACTGCGGAAAAAACCCAGCTCGAAAAACGTTTGGGCGAAATCGAAACCTCGCTTTGCGCTATTTCAGCCAAAATCGACGAGCTTAACCAAAAAAAGGAAGACGCCGCGCAATATACGTCGGAGTACCAAAAGCAGTACAACGAAGTCAAGACGCAAAAGGACAAGGCGCAGGACGAAATAACGGCGGCCAAGCTCAAACTCGCCAACCTTATGTCCAATATTTTGTCGGGCGACAGCCAGTTAAACGGCTACAGGCAGACTATCAACCGCACGGGCGGCGAAATCAGCCAAAAAACCGAGCAAATCCGCCGCAACAAAATAAATATAGAGCAGCTTAACGGTCAAATCGCCGCGTCGGGGCAAAACGCCGCCGATGCCGAATTGCTCGAAAAAATCACGCAAAAGCTCTCCGAGACCGACAAGCTCAAATCGGACCTGCAGGCCGAGTTTTCCGACGCCGACCGCGAAAGGCTTTACCATTCGGGCGAGCTGCAGCGGCTCAACGAGGCGCTGAACAAGGAGGAATACAATCTCCTTCGAATAGACGACGACCTGACGGCGCTGCAGAAAAAAATCTTCGACGACTACGGGCACACCTATTCCTCGGCGATGGAGCTTAAGGACCCCGCGTACGATACGGCAAAGTCGGAAGCGGAAATCGGCAGGCTTCGCGCCCATATATCCCGGCTCGGCTACGTCAATCCCAACGCCGTGGAGGAATACGGGCAGACCAAGGCGCGCTACGACGAAATAATTTCCCAGCTCGACGACCTCAAAAAAGCCGAGGCGGACTTGCTGACGGTGCTGAAAGACGTCACCCGGGAAATAATCGTCCGCTTCAACGACGGTTTCGAGATAATCAGCCACAATTTCGGCATAGTTTTTAAGGAACTGTTTGCGGGCGGCCACGCCCGTATGTCGATAGATCGCGAAGAAGGCAAGGACGAGCTTGACTTCGGCGTGGAGATAGAGGCGCAGCCCCCGGGCAAGCGGCTGCAAAACATCTCGCTGCTTTCGGGCGGCGAGCGCACGCTTACCGCGGCGGCGATACTGTTCGCTATTTTAAAGCTCAGGCCCATGCCTTTTTGCGTGCTGGACGAAATAGAGGCGGCGCTCGACGACGCCAACGCCCAGCGTATAGCGGGCTACCTCAAAAAATTCAGCGCCGAAACGCAGTTTATCGTAATCACGCACAAAAAACCCACGATGGAAGCCTGCGACGTGCTCTACGGGGTAACGATGGAGGAAAAAGGCGTTTCCAAAATGGTGAGCGTCCAGCTTACCGAAGCGGTAAAGGAAGCCGTTTAACCTCCAAATCAACCGAATTTCAATATAAATCGCGATTT
>DAITPX010000237.1:0-834 GCA_036833365.1 Clostridia bacterium
CGGACAAGCTGCCCAAACGGCACAAGCATATCACAATTGCCCGAAATATGTCGAAATTTGTCAAAGAAATAACCTCCCGCGACGGCCTCGAAACGGAGGTTTTTTTCGATATAGGCGACGGCGTGTCGGTTTCGAGAAAAATACGGTGATATTTTCGTGAGATAGCCGTAAATCGGCGCTTTGGCGAAATGCGAAAATTTTAGACGTTTTAAGAAAACAAATTATTTTTTTCGCGTAAACCGAAGGATTTAATAATATAGTTAAAAACGATTTTAAATTCGTTTTATTGAATTTGCAGACGAGAGGCGAAAAATGAAAGAAGACGGCGCGGTAAAAGCCAGATATAGGCTTTTGGCGGATAAAATCATAAAAAACCTAATAAAAAGAAATTTTGAGGCATATTATTGCGACAATGCGGTCGAGGCCGCCGAAAAGGCGCTGTCGCTTATCGCCAAAAATTCATCGGTTTCATGGGGCGGCTCGGTTACGCTAAGAGAAATCGGCTTGATTGACAAGGTTTGTCAGGGCGGTTTCACGGTGATAGACCGTGACAAAGCGGTAAGTGCCGAGGATCGGTACGAACTGATGAGGAGGGCGCTCATGGCAGACACGTATTTGACAAGCTTCAACGCGGTGAGCGAAGACGGGGTGTTGGTTAACGTCGACGGCGGGGGCAACAGGGTGGCCGCGATAGCCTTCGGGCCCAAAAGCGTGGTGGCGGTCGTGGGCATGAACAAAGTTTGCAAAACTGCCGGAGACGCCGCTGTTAGGGCGAGGACGGTCGCGGCGCCTACAAATATGCAGCGGTTTTCCACTCCCGACCGGCGCTTGGGC
>DAITPX010000237.1:844-2176 GCA_036833365.1 Clostridia bacterium
ACGCCCTGCGCACTGACGGGCGCCTGCGAAAATTGCACGGCTGACGACTGCATTTGCTCATACATAGTCGAAACGCGTATGTGCAAGCCCAAAGGCAGAATAAAAATTATCCTTGTGGGAGAGGATTTGGGATTTTGACCGACGTCCTGTTAAAAATAGCTATTGCCGCGCAAAGAAGTGTTGCGCACACAGTTTGGGCGCGTTTCTGCGGCTTGCCGCACGGCGGATATGTTATTGTTTGTACACAAAACGCTAATATAAGAAAAATTACTTTGAAATGAAAACGCTTAAAGAAAGAAAATCGAATAAAGTAGAGCTGCTCGCGCCTGCGGGCGACATGGAAAAATTTTTTACCGCGCTGCATTTCGGCGCAGACGCCGTTTACTTGGCGGGGCGGCAGTTCGGGTTGAGGGCATATTCGGCGAATTTTAGTTTGGACGAGATAGCTTTTTGCTGCGGTTATGCGCACGAGCGCGGTAAAAAAGTTTATGTGACGGTCAACATTTACGCCAACGACGGGGATTTTGATGGCCTGCCCGATTATATCAAAAAGTTATATGAGGCTGGAGCCGACGCGATTTTGGTTTCCGACCCCGGGGTTATTATGCTTGCCCGCGAGGTTGCGCCCGGGCTTACTCTTCACCTTTCGACTCAGGCGAACGCCACAAACACCCGCGCGGCCGAATTTTGGCTTTCACAAGGGGTGAGGCGCGTCGTTTGCGCCAGGGAATGCACTCTCGCGCAGATAGGCAAAATGATAGAAAACTGCCCTAAAATGGAGTTCGAGGCTTTTGTTCACGGCGCGATGTGCATCAGCTACAGCGGGCGGTGCCTGCTTTCCGATTATCTTGTGGGGCGCGCCGCCAACAGGGGCGAATGCGTACAGGCGTGCAGGTGGAAATATTTTTTGCGGCCCGAGGGGCGGGAGGAGAGCCTTTCCGCCGACGAGGACGAGAGAGGAACGTATATTTTCAACAGCCGCGACCTTAACATGCTTGAGCATATAGGCGACCTGATAGAAAGCGGCGTTTGCTCGCTTAAAATAGAAGGACGGATGAAGTCGCCTTATTACGTCGCGACGGTGGTCAACGCCTACAGGAGGGCAATCGACAATTATTATTCCGGCGAAAAGGATTTCGCGCCGCCGCGGCTTCAAGACGAACTTTTAAAACCCAGCCACAGGGCATATACGACGGGCTTTTTTTACGGACGGGAAAACGAGGCGAAGCAGTACTATCAGTCGAGCAAGGCCGACGCCGAAAGCAAGTTTATCGCGGGCGTGCTTTCGTGGGAAAACGGCGAGGCGCTGATTGAAATGCGCAACCGTTTCCG
>DAITPX010000238.1:0-2136 GCA_036833365.1 Clostridia bacterium
ATCGAAGGCGAATAAATGGCAACTCTCGGCGAAATAATGCACTTCGCATATTGCCCGCACCGCTGGGGCAGGATGTTTTTGGACAATGAGTGGGAAACAAACGCGAGCGTCGCTTTGGGCGATATCCTGCACCAAACGGTGCACGACCCCTTTAAAGACGAATGCCGCGGCAAAAAGAAAATCGTGCGCGCTATGCCTCTCTACAGCGACAGATACGATTTGCACGGCGTCGCCGATTGCATCGAATTCAACGAAAACTCGCAAGGTGCATTCATTCGCGAGCTAAATAAATATTGCACTATTTCCGTTATCGAATATAAAAACGGAAAACCATCCGATGACGGAATAAAATATTCGGACAAACTTCAGCTCGCCGCACAGATGATATGCGTAGAGGAAATGTTCGGTTGCATGCCTCTGGGATATGTATATTACGGCAAAACCAAGCGCCGAGTCGGCATTAACGATTATGAGAACGCAAAAACCGAATTGCTAAGTATTATTGAAAAAATCGATTATTATAAAAAAATTGATGAAATACCTTTGGCGGAAAAAAATAACAAATGCAACGGCTGCTCCTTCTACGACAAATGCCTGCCAAAATTCAGATGTAAAAACAACGTCAAAGATATGATTTTAACTGCGGAGAACTAATTTTGAGAAAACTGCTTAATACGCTTTATATTACAAACGAAAATACATATCTTGCCCTAAACCGAGAAAATATCGTTTTGCTTATCGACGGAGAAGAAAGACTGCGCGTGCCGTTTTGTAATATCGAATCTATCGTCGCCTTCAATTACTTAGGTTGCAGCCCACAGCTTATGGGCGCTTGTGCAGAGCGGGGAATCCCGCTGACATTTTTGTCTCCTTCGGGAAGGTTCCTCGCAAGCGTGCAAGGCCCCATTAGGGGAAGCATACACCTAAGACAGGCTCAATTTTCAAAACTTAACGATAATTCAGTGTGCCTTCGGCTCGTCCAAAATCAAATTGCAGCTAAAATGTATAACAGCCGGGAAAATCTTATGCGATTTTTCAGGGAACAAAACGACTCCGACGTCAAACAAGCCGCTGACAACATTCACCAATCAATGTCAAAAGTTTATCTTCAGGACAATATAGACAGCGTAAGGGGCATAGAGGGCGAAGCGTCGAAAATATATTTTTCTGTGTTTAACAATTTAATAAGCAATAAAAATGAATTTTCTTTCTGCGGACGCACAAAAAGGCCTCCCCTAGATAAAGTCAACGCATTATTGTCATTTTTATATTCGCTGTTGGCTTACGAGGTCAAATCGGCGTTAGAAACGGTGGGGCTGGACGCTTATTTGGGTTTCTTTCACACAGACAGATCGGGCAGGCCTTCTTTGGCTTTGGATTTAATGGAGGAATTTCGAGCTTATTTGGTTGACAAATGCGTTTTGTCAATGATTAATCTGGGAATAGTCAAAAATGAAATGTTTATTGTTAAAGAAGGCGGAAGTGTTTTGATGAAGGACGACACCCGCAAAATTGTGATAAAATACTGGCAAGAGGGCAAGAGGGAAATTATAAGTCACAAAATCATAAATGAAAAAATACAAAAAGGGCTGTTGCCGTTTGTTCAGGCAAATCTTTTGGCTAAATTCTTAAGAGGAGAAGCCGAGGAATATGTTCCTTTTCTTGCAAAATAATGTTGGTAATTATTGCTTACGACGTTAATGTTTCGGATAAAAACGGCTCGACTCGATTAAGGCATCTCAGCAAAGCCTGCCTTGATTATGGGCAAAGGGTACAAAACTCTGTCTTCGAATGTAACGTCGATTACGGAACATTTGTTAAATTAAAAAATAATTTATTAAATATAATCGACAAAGAAAAAGACAGTGTGAGATTTTATCTATTGGGAAACAATTGGAAAGGCCGAATAGAACATTACGGCATCAAACCATCCATTAACTTCGAAGGCCCTTTGATAATATAAGGTCACAGATTCCGCGAACCTAAAGCAAACATAACATATTTTTTCTTTTTCTTGTATCTTTATTGACAATACCCTAAAAGGGTATCAAAAAATGTCCATTCTTTATGGGATTTTACTCAAAAAATTACTTTTTGCAGTCACATCCCGCATGGGATGTGTGGATTGAAATGCGG
>DAITPX010000239.1:0-2133 GCA_036833365.1 Clostridia bacterium
GCCCACCGCCGCCGCTATGTCGGGGTTTGCCAAAAAGCGCAGGGTGAGGTTTTTTTCTTTAATTTTGCTTTGTGAAAAAGTTTCGGGCTTGAAGTCGCAGGGCGCCGCGGCCATAATGAATATATCATTTTCATCAATACGGCTCATTACTGCGTCGTACATTTCCTGTGTCGTTTCGACGGAAACGACTTGCGCGCCCCCGGGAAGCTCAGCAGTATGCCGCCCCGCGACAACGGTGACCTCCGCCCCCCTCATCAGAGCGTTTTGCGCCACCGACGCGCCCATTTTGCCGCTGCTGTGGTTTGTGATAAACCTTACGCTGTCGATGCGCTCGATGGTCGCGCCAGCGGTGACGAGAATTTTTTTGCCTTTAAAGTCCCCTCTCGGGGAAAGTATGTCTATTACCGTTTGTACTATCGTTTCGGTGTCGGCGAGCTTACCCATCCCGACGTCGCCGCATGCCAACCGCCCGCTTCGAGGGCTTACTGTGACGGCGCCCGCATCGGCAACGGCCTTAAGATTTTTTTGGAAAAACTTGTTTCGGTACATAGCGGAATTCATGGCGGGGCAGATAATTACGGGCTTTGTCGTCGCCAAAAGAGTCGTCGAAAGCATGTCGTCGGCGATGCCGTTGGCCATTTTCGCGATAATATTTGCGGTCGCGGGAACAATCAAAAAGACGTCGGCTTTTTTCGCCAAGGCTATATGCTCGATTTCCCTAAAAGCGGGCCGCTTGAACATGTCGGTGACCGCCGTCGTGCCGGTAAGACTTTCAAACGTAAGCGGCGAAACGAACTCCGCCGCGTTTTTGGTCATGATTACGTCGACGTGCGCTCCGTTTTTGACCAGCTTAGACACAACGTCGCACGCCTTGTAAACCGCTATTCCGCCCGTAACGCCTACGACGATGTTTTTTCCCTTAAGCACTTTCGGTTTACCCCTCGATTATTTTGATTTTGCCTTCGACGAGTTCCTCGGCCGCCAAGGAAATGGGCTTCTCCCTGTCCACTTCTTCGTTTTTGTTTTGGGCGTCGTTTATTTGCTTAGCCCTTTTGGACAATGAGCAGCAGAGGATATACTTGTTTTTGGCTATCTGCACCAATTGGTCAATCGGCGGTTTTGTTATCATTTATTCATCTCCTTAATAATTTCGGTTATACTGTCCGCGGCTTTTTCCACGGTATCGTTGACTATCACATAATCGTATCGCGTTTGGAGCGCCGTCTCCTCTTCCACCCGTTGAAGGCGTTTTTTGATTTGCTCGGCGCTTTCGGTAGAACGGCATACAAGCCTTTTTTCAAGCTCCTCCATCGTGGGCGGCATAATGAAAAGCAGCTTTGCCTCGGGGTATTTGCCCTTGACCTCCTGCGCGCCGGCTATATCTATTTCCAAAATCACGTCGCGCCCGCAGTCCAGCATGTCGTAAACGTACTTGGACGGCGTGCCGTAATAGTTGTCAAAATGGCGGTCGTATTCCAAAAACTCGCCGCGGCTTATCATTTGCTCGAACTTTTGCTGTGAAACGAAAAAGTAGCTGACGCCCTCGGTTTCGCCAAGGCGCGGCGCGCGCGTCGTCGCGGAAACAGACAGCTTTATGTCGGGCAGGCGGCGCATTACTTCGGCGACAACCGCGCCTTTGCCTACGCCGCTCGGTCCGCTTATTATATACAAATTGCCCTTATTCGATGTTTTGGATTTGTTCTCTGATTTTTTCGATTTCATTTTTTAGCTCCACTCCGCAGCGGGTGACGTTGACGCTGTTTGACTTTGAGCAAATCGTGTTTGCCTCGCGGTTGAACTCCTGAATTAAAAAATCCATTTTTCTTCCCTCGCCCTCCGAGCGCAGAAGCGTTTTCATTTGGGATATATGGCTTTCCAAGCGGTCGAGCTCTTCCTCGATGCTTGCCTTATCGGCAAAAAACGCCACTTCGTTGACGAGCCGAGCCTGGTCGATTTCAATGCTGCCCAGCGCCTCGGATATCCTTTGGCGCAGTTTTTCGCGGTAGTTTGCGACGACCTCCTCGGAAAATTCCATGATTTTAACGACGAGCGCCTCCACAGCCGAAAGCCGCGACAAAATAACCTGTTCGAGCTTGCCACCTTCGGCACGGCGCATTTCGTTTAGCTGTTGAC
>DAITPX010000240.1:0-2110 GCA_036833365.1 Clostridia bacterium
GAGGGGCGTGCAGATGGTGCTGGGGCCCGCGGTGAATATCAAGCGCGATCCGCTTTGCGGGCGGAATTTTGAATATTTTTCCGAAGACCCTTTCCTTGCGGGCAGGCTTGCCGCCGCTTGGATAAACGGGCTTCAATCTAAAAAAGTCGGCGCGTCGCTCAAGCATTTTGCCGTCAACAGCCAGGAAACGCGGCGCATGACGGTGGACACTCTTGTGGACGAAAGGGCTCTGCGCGAAATATATCTTTCGGCGTTTGAGTACGCGGTCAAAAACAGCCGCCCCGCCAGCGTTATGTCGGCGTACAATAAGGTCAACGGGCAATATTGCTCGGAGAACAAAAAGCTTTTGACCGACATTCTGCGCGGCGAATGGGGCTTTGACGGCATAGTAATTTCGGACTGGGGCGCGACGAGCGATATAATAGAAAGCATAAGAAACGGGCTCGACCTCGAAATGCCCGATTCGCTGGGGTTTAATACGAAAAAACTGATTAAGGCCGTTGAGGACGGCGAACTGACGGAGGAGGAGCTTGACAGGGCGGTATCGAATATGCTCAAATTCGTTTTCGAGCGGAGCAAGCACGTAAAAGACCATGAAGTCGATTACGCGGCGCAGCACCTTGTCGCCAAGGACATCGCCGCCGAAAGCGGGGTGCTGCTGAAAAACGAAAAAATACTGCCGCTTGATGCGTCGAAGCCCGTTCTCGTAGTGGGGGCGCTCGCCGAAAAAATGCGGTTTCAGGGTGCGGGCAGCAGCCACATAAATACCGCTATTACCCCAAACCTTATCGACGCGCTGATGTTTTCCAACATAAAAACCGAATACGCCAAGGGATATAAGCTTTCGTGCGACCAGGAAAACCCCGACCTCGAGGAGGAAGCGCTCGCCAAAGCGAAAAATTACGACACGATTATTTTCTGCGGCGGTCTGACGGATTCCTTCGAGGGCGAGGGATACGACCGCACGGTTTTGGATATGCCGGCCTGCCAAAACAGGCTGATAACAAAGCTCTCAAAAGCGGGCAAAAACGTAGTCGTGGTGCTTTTCGGGGGCTCGCCCATGCTTATGCCGTGGATTGGCGACGTGAAGGCCGTGCTGCATATGTACCTCGGCGGCCAAGCGGTGGGAGAGGCGGCGCACGAGCTGCTTTACGGCATTAAAAATCCCTGCGGCAAGCTGGCGGAAACCTATCCGTTAAAGCTTTCCGACACGCCGTGCTACAACTATTTCGCAAACAAAAAGCTGAGCGTCGAGCACCGCGAAAGCATTTTTGTGGGCTACCGCTATTACGACACCTTCAGCGTGCCCGCTTTGTTTGATTTCGGTTACGGCTTATCGTATGCCAAATTTGACTATTCGGGGTTGAAGATAGCAAAAAACAACGTGTATAACTACACGGTGACGGTTAAAATAACAAATGCGGGCAAGGTTGCGGGCAAAGAGGTTGTGCAGCTTTATGTAGCCGCGCCGCAAAGCGGCTTGATCAGGGCCAAGCGCGAGCTTAAGGGCTTTGCGAAAACGAAGCTTCTCGAGCCGGGAGAAACCCAGGAATTGACGTTTAAGCTCGACAAGCGCAGCTTTGCGTATTACAGCGTCGAGGCTAAGGATTTCGTCGCGCCCGAAGGAGAATATGAAATTCAGATTTCCGCGTCGCTGAACGACCCGCGCCAAACGCAGAAAATCCAGGTGGAGGGCGAAAAAACCCGCGACGACAGAAAAAAATTTTCCGCTTACTTCGAGCAGAAAACAAAGACTTTCACGGTTCCCGACAAGCAGTTTGAAGCGCTTTTGGGCGGAAAAATCATTCCCGACGCCGATTTTAAACGCGGCGAATACACACTCGGCAACACCTTGGAGCAACTGCAAAGGCATTCGCTTTTCGCAAGGATTATAATAAAGATTGGCAAAAGCGTGATTTTAAAGGCCGTTAAGGGCGACACGGGCAGCCCGGTTTACAAAATGCAGCTTTTCGGCATGACGGAAACTCCGATGCAGGTAATGCCCTCGATGACCAATAATATGGTGAAAATGAAATTCTGCCGCGCCGCGGTGGACTTTGCAAACGGAAAGGTTTTCGCGGCTTGGGGAAAGCTTTTGGGCAAGGATAAA
>DAITPX010000241.1:0-2101 GCA_036833365.1 Clostridia bacterium
GGTAAAAAAATCCCGTTCGCCCCTTCTGCCCGTGGACAGCGAGCACAGCGCGGTGTTCCAGTGCATGGAACGTGCGGGTCAGAAACCAAAACGCATAATTCTGACCGCTAGCGGCGGGGCATTCCGCGGCAAAACGGCGGAGGAACTGAAAAACGCCGGTTACGCGTCCGCGCTTGCACATCCGACATGGTCTATGGGCGAAAAAATCACTATTGACAGCGCGACGATGTTCAACAAAACCCTCGAGGTAATCGAGGCGAAGTGGCTTTTCGGACTGGAAACGGATAAAATCGATATCCTGATTCACCCGCAAAGCACGGTTCATTCGATGGCGGAATTTGATGGCGGCACAATTTTGGGGCAGGTTTACCCCCCGACGATGCTGGAGCCTATCGGCTACGCGCTGAGCTACCCGGCAGAGCCCCGCCATATCCGTGAAATCGACCTGAGCGAAAACGGTTTCGAGTTTTCCCAACCGGACAAAAAAAACTTCCCTTGCGTGACTCTCGCTTACGACGGCATTATGGCGCCGCCGCTTATGCCGGCGGTTATGAACGGCGCGAACGAGACCTGCGTGGAAATGTTTAGGCAAAATCAATTATGTTTTACGGATTTTTGGAATATTATACATAGTACGTGCGAGCATTTTTACCGCGAGCTTACCCGGACCGAGCTGACGGTGCCGAACATAGTTTTGTTCGACCTGCTCGCCAAACAATATGCCGAAAGGCTGATAAGGAAAGGATAGATGACAAATTTACTGCTTTTTGCGACTTTTCAGCAAATACTAAGCAAAATTCTCTATATATTGGTGGCGGTGCTAATTCTGCTGTTTATGATAACCATTCACGAGCTGGGGCACTACACGGCGGGCTCCCTTTTGGGTTTCAAAATCAACGAGTTTGCTATCGGCTTCGGGCCCAAGCTCTATTCGCGCAAAAAGAAAAACGGGCAGGTATTTTCCGTCCGCGCCGTGCCGCTGGGCGGTTTTTGCGCTTTCGAGGGCGAAGACGAGGACAGCGACAACAAGGAGGCCTTCAACAACCAAAAACCATGGAAACGCCTTATCGTGCTTTTCGCGGGCGCGTTTTTCAACTTTATTTCGGCGGTACTGATAGCCGTCATCGCTTTTTCGGCGATAGGCGAGCCGGTGCTGACAGTTAACAAAATTTACGAGTCCTCGCCCAACTACGCCAACCAGACCATAGAGGAGGGCGACATACTCTACGCGGTGGACGGCAAAAAGGTTTACCTCGCCGCTGAATATTCCGAAATGATTGCAAACGCGGGCGAAACTCTTGAAATAACGGTTTTCCGCCCAAAGCCGGGCGTAATCGTCAAAACCTTCACGCCCGAGTACGGCGAATTTTTGGATTTTACCCTTGAAAAGGGCGACATAACGGCGCGGGTTTGGGACGAGGAAAAACAGGATTATGTGATAAATACCTTTCACGGCATAGGCATACTGAGCCAGTATTACGGGCGAATCGACCCCGCCGAGCCCGACGTTTTCGCCGAGATTTACAAAATACGCTACACCTTCGGGCAGTCGCTGGGGAGGTCGCTGCCGTATTGCCTCAGGGTTGGCACGGTGGTGCTCAAAACCTTGGGCAAGCTTGTGACGGGCAAAATCGCCTTAGACAGCGTGGGCGGGCCGATAACGACCATCGACGTGGTAAGCCAAGTGGCGGCGAGCGATTTCGCCAACATCTTTTACCTGATTATGATGATTTCCGTCAACCTGGCGGTTTTCAACCTGCTGCCTATCCCCGCGTTGGACGGCTCGCGCATGGTGTTCGTGCTCGTCGAATGGATAAGGGGCAAGCCCGTCAACAGAAAGGTCGAGGGCATAGTCCATCTTGTGGGATTCGTTTTCCTGATGGTGTTCGTTGTCCTGATTGACGTGCTCAAGTGGTTTATTTAGGGGAAAAAAATGAAAACGAGGAAGGTGCTTGTCGGCAATGTGCCGATAGGCGGCGGCAGCCAAATAGCCGTTCAATCCATGACCAACACAAATACGGCCGATACGGGCGCCACGCTTGCTCAAATAATCGGGCTTGCCAAAGCGGGCTGCGACATAGTGCGCGTGGCGGTTCCGAAT
>DAITPX010000242.1:0-2095 GCA_036833365.1 Clostridia bacterium
ACGACGAACTGCTTATCGAGGAATTCATCGACGGCCGCGAAATCACCGTCCCCGTCATAGGCAGCGACGAAAACGCCAGCGCCTTGGTGGTCATCGAAACCCTGACTTCGAGCGGCAAGCCCCTGAGCGTTTATTCGAGGGAAGAAAAAGCCGACGACACGCATATTAAAGTGACCGCAGACCTCGACCCTAAAACCGAGGAAAAAATCAAAAGCGACTCGCTCAAGCTTTATACTTACCTTAAATGCGCCGATTATGCACGCCTTGACTACAAGCTTGTGGGAAACCAGCCGTATTTTCTTGAAATCAACCTGCTGCCGTCGCTTACGGTCAACAGCTCGTTTTTTACCTGCGCCGAGCTTATAGGCATGCGCTTCGACGAGCTTATTATGAAAGTGGTGGAAAGCGCCTTGGCCCGAACCGTTAAAAACGGGTGTCGCGGAAAAGTTGAGCTGCAGCCGTGCTAGCTTAATACAAAATTGATATTTGCCGTAACAATAGCGGCAAAAAATGAGGAAAATCAAATTGACCAAACCGCCCGAAAGGGCGGTTTTTTTGCGTGATTAAGGTTTAAATCTGCGGAAAATTTGAACGATGGGATTTTTTTAACTTAGCTAATACAAGGGGTTTACCACAATTGAGGCGGCGTTAAATGATTTTTTCTATATTGTCGAGCGTTTCTTTTAATTGTGAAAGCGGGGAAAAATGTTTTAATAAAAATTTTACCTTGCTAAAAAATTATTGCTTTTGAACGGCGTTTAAGAAGGGCTTTTATCCGAGGATATTATGTTTTTTTAAGAAAAAATATTTTTGTATTTACGGAGGAATTTTATGTTATATATTGACTTTTGATATAATTATAGTTTATTATGTAATTACTAAATTTGGACAGGGAGGAAAAAAACAAATGGGAAACGATATTTTTACAAAAATTTTGTCGGTTATACCCACCGTCGGTCAGGTGGTGGGACAGCTTTTGGGGGGCAACGCCAACGACTATGTCGGCTTTTTCCCGTCGGGAAAAACTAACGACGATTTGGACACGGCGGTTTTCACTAAGGACGGGGATTCGATTTTTTTGAACAATACGTCGCCGTACGCCGCCGATGACGTGGTTATGGCCTTTCCGCGGCAGGAGGGCATAGACCCCGAAACCATAAGCATACCCAACATGACTAAGCTGGACGTGACTAATTTGTTCCACAACCAATCCGCGGCGCACAACGAAAGTTTTTCGCTGACGACTTCGAAAGCCGCCTCTAACGACAACGGCAAATTTATCAGCATTCAGGCAAGCGGCAGAGGGATACCTGTCAGCGCGAACGCGTCGATAAAAATCGGCTCGTTTTTGGAAATCCAAGTATCCGGCGATTGGGCTTTGATTGCCATAATAGCGGGAAGCGCACTGGCGCTTCGTTCGGTAAACGTTTTGCGTGTCCGCCAGCTTGGGCAGGAGGTTGTGGCGATTGTCAACGCATGGAGGGGAAATCCCGCGCAGGCACGCGGAGGGCAAAGCCAGGCGACAATCGATTTGGGCTGTCATCTGCTGGCAAATGAACCGGTAGACGTTGAAATTTCCGCTGAAGTCGAACCGACGTCCGCGGCGCAAGGCAATTTAGATTTGTTCAATAAAAAATATCCGTTGATTCCGCTTACGCAGGAAGATATCGCCCGCCTGAAAAAAGGGCTCAGGCTGAATTCCGAAAAAGCGAGAGGATAACAAAGTGGGAAATATTTATCAGGGAATATACATACGGGATACGCTTAAGGATACGGGGGAGGTTCCTTCGGTTCAGACCCCCACTTATTCTCCCGATATAATCTGCTATCAAAACAATTTGCTTACTTCCGACTTGGCGCGCGAGACCTACGACAAGTATATCTGCAAATCGTTTGTCAACCGCCGCGTGAATAACATTTATGTGCGCGCACGCAACATAAGCGACAAAACGCTTCAGGGCAAGGTGAAGGCTTATTACGCTTCGCTTAACATTTTATACAATCCCGCCAAATGGAACGCTTTGGCCACGGCCTCGGATAGGGAGGTCGTCAATTTGGCGGGATTGTATAAAATGTTAAGCGAAGCGTAATAAGC
>DAITPX010000243.1:0-2092 GCA_036833365.1 Clostridia bacterium
CTTGCCGCCGTGCAGGTCGGCGTTTTAAAACGCGCTTATATCGTGGAAGAAAAAGACGAAATTTACGAAATAATCAACCCCGAAATAATCAAAACCGAGGGGCACGTTATCGACGTGGAAGGGTGCCTGTCGGTGGACGGCTTCCGCGGCGTCGTGGCGCGCCCCAACAAGGTTACGCTCGCTTATTTCGACAGAAACGGCGTAAAAAAGACGCTGGAGGAGGAGGGCTATGCCGCCCGCGCCTTTTTGCACGAATACGACCATCTTGACGGGGTGCTTTTCCCCGAAAAAATGATACGGAAAGCCACCGACGAGGATTTGAAGGATTTATGAGAGTAGTTTTTTTAGGCACCCCAGAGTTTGCGGTGCCGGTTTTGGAAAAAATAGCCGAACGCCACCAAGTAGTTGCCGTCGTCACCCAGTGCGACAAGCTAGGCAACCGCTGCAGGCTTGCGCCTTCCCCCGTAAAAGTCAGGGCGACAGAGATGGGGCTCGACATTTTTCAATTCCAAAACCTAAGTAGGGACGGCGCGGAAACCCTCAGGCGCCTAAAGCCCGGCGTTCTGGTTACCGCGGCGTACGGGCAGATTTTGTCCGAAGAAATTTTGTCCGTTGCGCCTAACGGCGTATTAAATGTGCATGCTTCCCTTTTGCCGTGCTACCGCGGCGCCGCGCCCATAAACTGGGTTTTAATCAACGGCGAAACGGAAACGGGCGTGACGATTATGCGTACCGTAAAAAAGCTCGACGCGGGCGATGTCCTTTTGACTGATAAAATCGGTTTGGACGGCGACATAAACGCCGGGGAACTCACCGAAAAACTTTCACTTTTGAGCGCGGATTTAATCATACGCGCACTGGAACTGGTCGAAAACGGCAACGCTGTTTTCACACCTCAGGATGAAACGAAAGCGACTTTTTGTAAAAAGCTCCGTTCCGAAACGGAAATAATAGACTGGTCGAAAAATTCAATCCAAATCCACAATTTAATCAGGGGGCTCTCCCCCGTTCCATCGGCGCGAACGACGCTAAGGGGCAAACATCTCAAAATTTTGCGCTCGTCAGTCGCTCCGCCAACAATCAAAACCCAAGGGGCGACGGCGGGGGAAGTTATTGCCTGCGGCAAAAGCGGGATAATAGTCGCCTGCGGAAGCGGCGCACTGGTTTTGGAAACGGTGTTATACGAGGGCGGCAAAGCCGTTTCCTGTGCCGATTTCGCCAACGGCCGCAAAATCGCTTTCGGCGACAGGCTGGAGTAAAATGAAACCTTTTTTGACAGCCTACAAATGTCTTGACGACGTTTTCCGCCGCGGCGCCTTTTCTGGAATAAAGCTCAACGCTTACCTCGCCGAGACGCCGAAAGAGCAGCGTCCGCTTGTCACAAAACTTGCCTACGGCGTTTTGGATAAAAATATAGAGCTGGAATATAAGCTGCTTTCTTTGGCCGAAAAAATCAAGCCCTCGGTATTTCCCGTCTTGAAAATCGGCGCCTACGCTCTCACCTACCTTTCGATGCCTCCATACGCCGTCATAAACGAATGTGTGGAAACGATCAAGGCGCTTGGCAAAGGCGCTCTGGCGGGCTTTGTCAATGGTACGCTGCGCAACTATGCCCGTGCGCTCGAAAGCGGCTCTTTTAGCCTACCCGACGGCGAGGCGGAAAACCTTTCGGTGAAATATTCATTCCCGCTCTGGGCGGTCAAAAAGCTTATCGTTTCCCACGGAGCGGAGTTTGCGGAGGCGTTTTTAGCTTATGAGCCTTCCGATGAAACCCATCTGCGCGTAAACACGGCAAAAATAAGCGTTCCCGATTTTCTGTCGCTATTGAAAGCTAAAAAAATCCCTTGCGAAAAATCTTTTTTAGACGACGGGGTGTTTACCAAAGGCGAGCCGAACGTAGATAAATCTTTTTACGTCCCGCAGTCGGCGGCGTCCATGCTTGTTGTGTGCGCCATTGAGGCCGATGGCGGCGCTGTTTTGGATTTGTGCGCCGCGCCGGGGGGTAAAGCGGTTTATATCGCGGGGCAAAACCCAACCGCAACGGTCACCGCTTGTGACGTTCGCCCGCACAGGCTGGAGCTGGTCAAAGCCT
>DAITPX010000244.1:0-2085 GCA_036833365.1 Clostridia bacterium
CAGGCGCGCGCTCGAAAGCTTGGGTTGTGAAGCGGTTGATTTGCCTCCCGATATCGATAAGGGCAACATAGGCGAAATTCTCGGAAGCTTCGACGGGTTTATCTTGACGGGAGGCACGGACGTCAACCCGTCACTTTACGGCAAAGAAAATTTGTACGCGACGAAGCTCAACGACAGGCGCGACCAAAGCGATATTTTTTTGGCCAAAGCGCTTTTGGATGCGAAAAAACCGCTTTTGGCGATTTGCCGCGGCATGCACGTCCTCAACGTAGTATGCGGCGGAACGCTTTACCAGGACCTCGCCAAGCAGCACCCGTCGGCTAAGCTGAACCACATGCAGCTCGACAGGTCTTACGAATACGTCCACAAGGTCAACATAATGCCCGGCTCGTTTTTGTCGGATATCTGCCCGCCCGTCATAAATGTAAACACAATGCACCACCAGGCTATTGACAAGGTTGGCGAAGGCTTGACAATTGCCGCCGTTTCGACGGACGACGTAATCGAGGCCGTGGAAAAAATCGGCGAGGGGTTTGTGGTGGGGGTTCAGTGGCACCCCGAAAGGCTGACTACATACAGCGAGCACAACGCGATAATCAATATGTTTGTCGAAGAGTGCAAGCGGAACAAATAAGTTCTTTAAATTTAAAAAACCGTTTTCCTTTATTTTTTGGAAAACGGTTTTTAATTTTATTAACAATGATACGGGCTAAACTTAATTATCCTTTTCGGGCACGTTCTGCGGGCAGGCGGGCTTGGAGTCTTTTTCCTGAACTTTTTTCCCGAAAAGTCCCGCTTTTACGCCCGAGTTGTTTTCCTTGCCCGTCAAAAGCCGCGCGATGTTGCCTCGGTGGGCAAATATAATTATCGCCCAAATCAGGCCTATGGCTGCGGTTACGGGTACGGCGGCGCCGTCTTGGACAAGTTCGGGATTGTTGAATGAAATAATAGCCGTATAGATAAACTGCGCAGTTATATTCAGCAAAGCGAAAATGCTTACCTTATCGGTAAGCAGAATAATAACGACGGCGAACACAAGGCAAATCGCCGTGAAAACGGGGTTAAGCACCAAAAGCGCGCCGAGGCTCGTCGCCACGCCTTTGCCCCCCTTGAACTTTAAAAACACGGGGTACATATGCCCCAAAACCGCGCATAGCGCAAGGAAAAATCCCGCGAAAACGGAGACGCTTTCGTTTCCGCCGCTTATCGCCAGAAAACCGAACCTGCCTACGAGAGCGGCGATAATTCCCTTCGTCAGGTCGCAGGTGAAGGTAAGCGCGCCCATTTTGAGCCCGAAGGTCCGTACGACGTTTGTCGTCCCCGGGTTGCCGCTGCCGCAAAGGCGTATGTCCTGATGCTTGATTTTTTTCGAAAAGATGACGGCGTAGTTTATATTGCAAAACAAATAAACCGCCAGCCCCGCGCAAAGCAGCTGCCACCAATAACTAAGAATAACCATTTTTCCCCCTCAATCAAAAGAAATAATTAGCAAAAGTATAACAAACCCGACGGACAAATGCAAGGAGTAACGGGGGCTATTTTATCGAAATTTAAAACAAAATTTTATTTCTTTTATGAATAATTCTCAGGTTCAATCGCTTCGTTTCTTTGTCGCTGCCGTTTTTAGGCGCGGTTTGGTAAGCAAAATAACAAAAAAAGCGACAAAAAAAGCCGAATATTTCGGCCTTTTAAAGAGTTTTTTACTAACGCGGAGATTTTCAAAATATAAATTTTAGCTTTGAACAACTGCCGTTTAGCAAATTTAAAAAAAACTTATTTCATATTCCGCGCTATCATTTCCTGCACCGCAAATGAAATCACGTCGTCGGCGAATTTGCCAGGGCCGAAACCCGCGTCGTAGCCAAGCTCCTTTGCCAGCTCGTGCGTTATGCGCGCCCCGCCGCAAATTAAAATAACCTTGCTTCTGAGCCCGTCGGCTTCCAGCAATTCCACCAGTTCCGTCAAATTCGCTATATGGATGTCCTTTTGCGTGACGGTCTGCGAAACCAAAAGAATGTCGGCCTTGATTTCCTTTGCCTTGGCGATAAATTCCTCGTTGGGCACCTGGCTGCCCATGTTGAGCGC
>DAITPX010000245.1:0-2084 GCA_036833365.1 Clostridia bacterium
CGCGTCAGGGTGTTTACGTTGTTGATTTTAATTCCGTCGATTGAGGTA
This sequence comes from Clostridia bacterium, assembly GCA_036833365.1. Lineage (GTDB taxonomy): Bacteria > Bacillota > Clostridia > Christensenellales > CAG-314 > JAQUSX01. The sequence goes on from DAITPX010000245.1 coordinate 49, forward strand.
ATAAGGTCGCCTATGCTTATCCCCGCGTTCCTCGCGGGCGAAACCACGCCGTCTGGCGAAACAAAGTCGTTCAGGCCCACCACCGAAACGCCGTTGCCGTCGATTGTTATGCCGATGGGAAACCCGCAAAGATAGACCTGCTCGTTTATGGAGGTGTGGGTGCCGAAAATAAAGTCACCGACAGGCCCATCGTCGGCGACAACTATTCCCGAGCTGAAAACGATAGCGACGCAAATCAACGCCAGCAAAAAGCAACGTAACTTTTTCATATATAACTCCTAAATTTTACTAAATAATATTACTAGTGTGCCGTTTTAGGTTACAAATATTTACAAAAATTATGAAAAAAATTTAAGCGCTTGGCCTTATTCGATTTTCCGTATCATCAAAACTCGCAAAGGTCTCGCAAAGGTTTTGCCGTTTAATCGCTAAATTTTAAAAAATCCCTTTCTATTAAATTGACAACTCTATTAAATTGACAACCGCATTAATTTTTGCTAAATTATAAATAAGTTTTCTAGGGTTCCGTAATATAATTATTAGTCAGGTCCGAGAGAAAACGCGCACATTCCTTATGGAATGCGTACACGGTAGGATAAAAGCCTAGGAGTAATTTTTTATTGCTCCCGGGCTTATTTTTTTGCTTAGAAAAGGAGGTAAACAGAAAATGTGGGGATTAGTGCTTACGACAATTTTGACGAGCGCGGCGGATTGCCTCAACCCGATAGCGATTACGCAGCAATTCGTTTTGCAGGGAATGGTTAAAAAGCCCAGGCACATATGGTATTTCATACTGCCTACCGGGCTTACGAACCTGTTGGGCGGATTTCTGGCATATTTCGGGCTTATCGGTTTTGCCGGCGATTTTTTCAAAACGCTTATCGAAAAATACGGGCGATTAGTATTTATTTGCGAGCTCGCGTTGGGCGCCGTTTTTCTCGCCGTTGCTTGTTTGATAACCGCAAAAGCCATAAGCAAGTCGCGCGAAAGAAAACTCAAAGCCGCGAATTGCGAAAACGGCGTAACCGACGAAATAAAAGCCGCGCGGAAAATTAAATCCGTCGCCCCGATAGGTTTAATCGGGCTGGGCGCGGCGGCGACGATTTCGGAATTGACGACCGCGTTACCGTATTTTGCGTTCCTTACGGCTTTATCAAATTATAGCCTTACTCTAGCGCAAGCGGCCCTGATACTCGTCGTTTACAATACGATTTATATGCTGCCGCTGATGGTATTGTATTTCGTCTATGTCGCGGAGAAAAACAAATTCGACCGTATTTACCTTGCCATTAAAAACCGTATTTCAAAGTGGGCCGGTATAATCGCGCCGATTATTGCCGGCGCAATAGGTATTTTTCTGGCGGTTCATTCTTTGACGCTTTTATTATAAAAAAGAGGGGCTTACCCCCTCCCCGCTTTCATATTCTTCGCCCAGTCTATCATTTCTTTGGCGTGCAGGCGGCTGTATTCGCCGATGTTTTTGCCTCCCATAAGCCGCGCGACCTCCTCTGTTTTGCCGTTTTCGTCCAAAACCGTTAGCCGCGTTTCGGTGCGCTCGCCCACCACGCTTTTGGCGATAAGCATGTTGGCGTCGGCCATCGCGCAAATCTGCGGCAGGTGGGTGATAACTATGCACTGATAGTCCTTCGACACGTTGGCGAGCTTGACCGCCACCATCTGCGCCATGCCGCCCGAAATGCCTATGTCTATTTCGTCGAAAACCATCGTGGGGATTTTTTCGATTTTCGCCGTGATATTTTTTATCGCCAGCATAAACCGCGACATTTCGCCGCCGCTTATGATTTTGGCAAGCGGCTTAAGCGGCTCGCCCTTGTTTGGCGAAAGCAAAAACTCAACCTTGTCGTACCCCTCGGGCGAAACCGACGAAGAAAACTCCTCCAAGCTCGGCGCGCCGTTGAAATCTACCCTGAAGGTCGTGCCTTTCATTCCCAAATCGTTGAGCTGCGCCTCTATTTCGCCCTCAAATTTTTTCGCCGCCGCCCTGCGTTTTTCCGAAAGCTTTTGCGCGTAGCCGT
>DAITPX010000246.1:0-2040 GCA_036833365.1 Clostridia bacterium
TGCGCCTCGGGGTCGCCGAAACGGCAGTTGTATTCTATCACCTTGACCCCCCTGTCCGTGGCCATAAGCCCGAAATATAAGCACCCCTTAAACTCTATCCCCTCATTTTGAAGCGCATAAAGTGTCGGGTAAACAATGTTTTCCAAGGTGTCCTTTTCAACTTCCTTAGTGTAAACGGGACTGGGCGCGATTGTCCCCATGCCTCCGGTGTTGAGCCCCAAATCGCCGTCGAAAGCCCTTTTGTGGTCGGTGGAGCTTACCATGGGCACTATCTTTTTGCCGTCGGTGAAGCACATCAGCGTAAATTCCGAGCCCGTAAGATACTCCTCCACCACAACCTTGTCGCCGCTCGCCCCAAACACCTTGTCGCGCATGACCGAATCTATGGCGGCCTGCGCCTGCATATAGTCCATGACGATTGTCACGCCCTTGCCCGCGGCAACGCCGTCGGCCTTGATTACGGCGGGATAGTCTGAATTTTTGAGGTATTTCAGCGCGTCCTCGGGGTCGCCGAACGCGCGGTATTTAGCCGTCGGTATGCCGTGCTTAAGCATAAAGTTTTTGGCAAAAACCTTGCTTCCTTCAAGCATCGCCGCTTTTTGGGTCGGGCCGAAGCAAGGCACGCCTTTATCGTTAAGCCTGTCCACAAGCCCCAAAACAAGCGGGTCGTCGCACGCGACCACGGCGTAATCTATCTCTTTTTCGACGGCGAAGCCTACTATGCCCTCGAGGTCCGTCGCGCTTATGTCGGCGCTCTGGGCAATTTTATCTATGCCGCCGTTGGAGGGCAGCACGAAAATTTCGTTTTTACCCCCTTCCAAAAGCTTTTTAACGATGGCGTGCTCCCTGCCTCCGCCGCCTACTACCATGATTTTCATTTTGTCCCTCCTAGTGGTGGAAAAGCCTGACGCCCGTAAACACCATCACCATTCCGTATTTGTCGCAAACCGAGATAACGTCGTCGTCCCTCACCGAGCCGCCCGGCTCCGCGACAAAGCTAACGCCGCTTTGTTTGGCCCGTTCGACATTGTCGCCGAACGGGAAAAACGCGTCGCTGGCAAGCGTCACGCCGCTTATCCCGTTTAAATATTCCAGTTTTTCTTCCTGTCCGAATACCGGCGGCTTTTCAGCGAAAAAGTTTTTCCAGCCGGAAACCGCTTCGCCCGCCAGATAAAGGTCTATAAGGTTGTTTTTTTCAGAACGCGTCATGCCCTTAACGAATTTCAGCCCCAAAACCTTTTCATGCTGTCTAAGGTGCCAAAGGTCGGCCTTCGACGCCGCAAGCCTGGTGCAATGGATGCGCGACTGCTGCCCCGCGCCCACGCCTATCGCCTGTCCGTCGAAAGCAAAACAAACCGAATTAGACTGCGTGTATTTCAAAGTTATCAAAGCTGTTATCATGTCCGTGGCCGCGCTTTCGGTGAGGTTTTTGTTTTTTGTCACGATATTGCCCAGCATGTTTTTGCCAATAACGGCGTCGTTTCGTTTTTGCTCGAACGTAACCCCGAAAACCTGCTTTCTTTCGGTTTTTTCGGGCGCATAGTCCTTGTCGATTTGCACGACGGCGTACGCGCCGTTTTTCTTTCGCTTCAAAACTTCCAGCGCCTTAGATTCGAAGGCGGGCGCGATTATTCCGTCACTCACCTCTCGGCTTATTATTTTTGCCGTAACTTCGTCGCACTCGTCCGACAACGCTACCCAGTCGCCAAAGCTGCTCATGCGGTCGGTCCCACGCGCGCGGGCATAAGCGCACGCAACGGGCGAACCGTCCAGCCCCTCTATGTCGTCGACAAAGCAGGCCTTTTTGAGCCTTTCGGGCAAAACGCGCCCGAGCGCCGCCGAAGTCGGCGACACATGCTTAAACGATGCTGCGGCGGGCAGCCCCAAGGCGGCTTTCATTTCGCTTACAAGCTGCCAGCCGTTCAGCGCGTCCAAAAAATTTATGTACCCCGGCCTGCCGCTCAAAACGGCAAAAGGCAGCTCGCCCCCGCCGCTCATAAAAAGCCTCGCGGGTTTTTGGTTCGGGTTGCAGCCGTATTT
>DAITPX010000247.1:0-2021 GCA_036833365.1 Clostridia bacterium
GGCTTGCCCGTTTTGGCGACGTCGCGCACGAAGTTGTAAGCCTCTTCGGCAAGCTGTACGGTCTGCTGCAAGTCGATGATATGGATATCGTTCCTTGCTGAGTAGATGTACTTTTTCATTTTGGGGTTCCATCTTCTGGTCTGGTGCCCGAAATGGACACCCGCTTCCAGTAATTGTTTCATTGAAACAACCGGCATAAATTTGTTATCTCCTTTCTTGTTGTTTTTAATCCTCCCCGCGCTTTCACGCTTCGGCTTCCACCCGTTTTTAAGCGGGCACAACCAGCCGAATAGGCGCGGGTGCGTATTAAACCTCAAAGATTATAGCACAAGTGTAAATTAATGGCAAATCTTTTGCGGCAAAAAATTACCGCTCGGACACGCGACAATTTTAGTAACCGACTGTTATTCATAGGTTTTGCTTTGCTTCATTCGGGATTTTATAAGTTACATTCGTCATTCGTTTGTATTCAAGTATATCGCCCGGCTGACAATCCAAAACGTCGCATATAGCATCGAGCGTAGAAAAACGGATTGCGCTGATTTTGCCCGTCTTAATATTGGATAGGTTTACGTTGGCAATTCCCACTTTTTCCGCAAGCTCGTTAAGCGATATTTTCCTGTCGGCCATAACTCTGTCAAGACGTAAAATAATAGGCATATCACCGCCTCACAATGTCGTATCGCTTTCGTTTTGGAGTATACGGCCGTAATCGAAAATCATACAAAGCACCCATATCACGCCGGCCGCGACGAAAGGAACAAAGCCCGAAACCGCGCCCATTAAAAGCAGGGCGATTGACAGTTTTTTTAACGAGCTTATCACATCGTCGCGAAACGGCGAGCCGTTTCCCCGGAGCAGCCTAAAAACAGCCTTAGCAAAGCCGAGCCCGACAATTGTGAAAATTGTAAGCAGCAGGCCGCTTAAATTAGCCGTAAAAACAGAGCGTACGCCCAAAAAGTCAAAACCCGGCTCCCATGCTATCGGTAAATAAACCTTAGTTTCTCCCAACTTAAATAACAAGGGATATTCCGCCTCGACCCCGGCAATCGTCAAAACCTCGGTATTCAAATCTAAAAACGACCATAGCAACGAGAACGCCTGCAACGCGCCGACAACAATAAGCGTTATGAACGCTATTTTCAGCAATATATAGATTACCTTACTGAAGCTCTTAATTTTAGCTGCTTGTTTGTTCATTGAAAAACTCTCCTTTAATTCACTGTTTACTCCAGTAGAGTTTAGAGCAAAAAATAACGATTGTCAAGTATTATTTAATGATAATCATTATATAGCATCCAAAACTGCACCCCAAGCGGCGGATAGCCGGTCGACGCAAATTAATTTATCGATTATGTATCAGTTAACCGTATTTTAAAAACAAAAAAATACTCCCGTGCTGAACGGGAGTATTTTGAATTTGTGAGTTCCGTATCCGCCGTTTTAAATTTTGCCTTTTTAAAACCCAATGACAAAAACCGGCGGGGTTTTGATTTATTTCTTTGTTTTGCAGCCCGCTTGATTTTTGGGCTCGCCTTCGGGTTTTTCGGTTTTGGCTTCGGGCGCGGCGCCGCAGCAGCCTCCCTCGTGCTTATGCTCGTGTCCGCGTTCGGTTTCGGCGGTGCAGCAGCCCTGTTCGTGCTTGTGCTCGTGTTCCTCGTGCTCGCATCCGCAGCCGCATTCCTCAGCGTCGGTTTCCTCAACCAGCTTTTCGTATTCGTGATAAACGGCGTCCAAAAGGGCTTCGTCCTCGATAGGCGTAAACAAATCATCGCCGTTTTCGTCCTGCTCGAGCTTGAAAATCAAAAGCTCGTCTTCCTCGACGTCCTCCATCTCCTCGGCGGGCTGCAAAAAAATGTACCATTCGCCCTTGTAGTCGACCGTCGCGGCGTGGTAAAAATCCACTTCGTTGCCGTCGTCGTCCAAAAGGGTTACAAGGTCTTCGTCTTCTTCTTCGCTAGGGTTGCTGATGGGTTCTTTAACCATATTGACCTCCAATTTGATTCCGTTTGAAAATTTTT
>DAITPX010000248.1:0-1444 GCA_036833365.1 Clostridia bacterium
TTTTTATGTTTTTGCGCAAAGTGTAGTCCACAGCCGTTTTGCCGCCGCCGCGCGCCGCCGAGTAAAACGCCGTTATTTCCGCGGCGGTCACAATCACGCCGTCGGACAGCGGCTTTTGCTCAGTTTCAACTATAACGTGCGCCGAATGAGCTGAATTTGTGTGCAGCCAAAGGTCGTAAGGCTTGGCGTTTTTGGTCAGAAATTCGTTTTGGACGTTGTTTTTGCCAACAAGCACGCCAAAGCCCTCCACCTCGTAGCGTACGGGCGCGGGCGCGGCGGGCTTTTTGACGGGCGCGACCTTGGTTTTGGTTATTCCCGCGCGGACGAGCTCGTCTGTGATTTCCATGAGGTCGGCATCGGTCACGGAGAACTTCAAATTTTCCTGCACGCCCTTGACGTAATCGAGCCGCGCCTTGTTTTCGGCCAAAAGCTTATCGAGGTGAATCGTGGTGTTTTTCAGCTTGCGGTATTTTTTGAAATATTCCTGCGCGTTTTTTTGCGGCGTGGCAAACGCATCCAGAGGGATTTCGATTTGCGGTGAATTTTCTTCGAAATAGTCCGCAGCCACAAGCTTTTCCGCTCCGGGCTTTATTGAATAGATATTGGAAAGTATCAGGTCACCGTATTTTTTGTATTTTTCGCTGTCGGCGGACTCCAAAAGCGACTGCGTCTGAACGACGATTTTTTTCTCGAGGCGGCTCACGGCGTTTTTCAGTGCCGAGTGGAGGTTTTTCGACTTTTGGCGAGAAAGCGAAGTCTGGTCTTTCAAAAAATAATATTCGTCGTGCGCCTTGTTGAGCGTGGGGTAAAAAACTTTTTTCGCCTTGACGCTTGCGTAGTCGAAAGGGTAGGCTTCCAGCGGCGTTTCCCCGTCGAAGGCTATATTTGGGTTAGGCTCAGAGAGTTTTTTAAGATAATTTTTCACTCCCGTTGCGGCACGCGAGGCATTTTCGTCGGAGTGGTCGCCAAGGTCTATGCCGCAGAGCATTTCCCTTACAGTAGAAGCCGAAACGCCCAAAAGATTTTCAGTCAAAAGCTTGTCGATTGCCTGCCCCGATTGCGTTATCAATGCCGTTATTCTTTCGCCGTCGTCGGGACGAATTTTGCCGCGGTCGGTAAAAAACTCGTATTTCGCGCCCGCCAAAATCACGCGGACGGCGTCGAGGTCGTGCGGCAGGCGTTTGAGCGTGTCTATGACGACGTAGGTTTCGTCCGTCAAAATCAGGTTGGCGGTTTTTCCCGTCAGCTCGAACAGAAGATGCTTGGTTTCGGCGTATCCCAGCTCGTTTTTGCTTTGCAGAGTAAAGTCGCAGACGCGCTCGAAAGGCATCTGCGTAATTTCCGCCACGGCGGCGTTAGTGAGGTGCTTGCGCAGGAGCATGCAGAAGTTTGGCGGCGTCTGAGGGTTTTCCTTGGTGTAATCGGTGAGATGAAGACGGTTTAC
>DAITPX010000248.1:1454-2021 GCA_036833365.1 Clostridia bacterium
CGTGTTTCGGGGTTGACGCTCATAGCTAGGCGCAACGCCCCGCCCCGAAACACGGTGAATACAATTTCATCGCGCTCGGGCTGGGAAATTTTTGTTATCCTGCCGCCCGTGAGGGCGTTCGCGAGCTCCTTTATTAGGATGCTCAAAGTCAACGAATCGTAAGCCATAAACCTATTTTACAACAAAAAAGTTTTTTGTTCAACCTAACCGCATAAAGATTGATTATTTTTCTCTAATGTGTTAAAATACATTGCTAGATTGAGTCATAAAAATATTATGGAGGATATAATGAAATACAAAGCGGACGTACAAAAGGGCAAGGCGGTAATCAACTTTACGGTCAATGCGGAAGAATGGGAAAAGGCGCTGGAGGACGCGTACCAAAAAAACAAAAATAAATATACGTTAAAGGGTTTTCGCAAGGGCCACGTGCCCAAGGCGGTGCTCGAGGCCACGTTCGGCAAGGATTTGTTTTTTGAAGACGCTTTCAATTTGGCGTTCCCAAAATATTATCAGGAAGTTTTGGACAAACATCAGGAGATTTTCCCCGTTGACCGCCCCGAAATC
>DAITPX010000249.1:0-2018 GCA_036833365.1 Clostridia bacterium
GCAAACCGCTTGCGTTTTGCGATAAAACCGCCTGCCGTATAATTTTTGAAATTGAAGAATTTTTCTTAAAAATAATCTGTGTTTTATAATATGTTTTTATATCGAGAACGTTTTTCGGCGAAAGTATGATTCAGATTTAGGGCTAAATCAGTCTGTTTTTGAAAAATAAAACGCCTTATCTTAATTAAGGTAAGGCGCCTTAGAATTAAATTGATTATCCTTTTATGCCGAACGCGCCGAAAACTACCAGCCCCAAAACCGCGGATAAAATTATAAGAGGGATGGAATCGATGCGTTTGCCCTTGATTTTGACAAAGCTCAAACCCATAAACAAGGCGAGCATCGCCAAGGAAACCCACTCGAACCCGTCGAAAGAGCTGCCCGCCAAGTCAGTAGTGTCGACGCCCGGCCAAACGACCGTCAGCGTTACCATAAGCAGAGCAGAAATAACCAGCCCCACCGCCACGGGACGGATTCCGTATAAAACGCCTTGGACGGTTCTGTTGGTTTTAAAATGCACGATTACCTTAGTCACGATGGTAACGATAATAAGCGACGGCATAACGGCGCCCGCGGTAGCGGCAATCGAACCCAAAAAGCCGAAAAATACCCCGCCGTAATTCATGCCCGCTTCCATGCCGATAAAAGTAGCCATATTGATGATAAATGGCCCGGGGGTTGCCTCTGAAATAGCGAGCAAGTCCAAAAATAGAACTTCGTCGACATATACGCCGACCAGTTCCTGCCGTACAAGCGGGAGCATTGCGTAACCGCCGCCTATGGTAAACAGCGCTATCTTAAAGTAATCCCAAAATAGCCGGAGAAAAATCATTTTCCCTCCTTTTCATCCGAGTTTTTGGCGGTATCGTTTTCGGGTAAATCTCCTTGGATTGTCACATTTTTTGCGGGAACGTCTGTTTCGTCCGTTTCGTTTAATAATTCCTTCTTTAAATTGCAAACAGGCAGTTTTGCATCTTTTTTGACGAACCGAGTGTACAGAACGCCCAGAACGCCGCCGATTAGAATCATATATATAATGCTGAAATTGGTAAAAGTGGCCACCGCAAAGGAGGCGAGAAGCATAACGTAGCCGTATATGTTTCGCTCCATCAGTCCGAAAAGGCTGAAGACTGCACGAAAAATAAGCACCACGACGCAAATCCTTATGCCCTTGAAAGCGGCGGCGACCCAAATGTTGTCGAGGACGGAGCCGATAACGAAATATAGCGCGGCGACGATAAGGAAGGAGGGCAACACAATCCCAAGAGTGGCGAGAGCTGCCGCGAAAACGCCACCAATTTTAGTCCCGATAAAAGTCGCCGAGTTTATGGCTACACCGCCGGGGGTGGACTCGGATATGATAACCATATCCATAATGTCTTCCTTTGTAATCCATTTCTTTTTTTCGACGAACTCACGCTCCATCAGGCTTATCATGGCAAACCCGCCTCCGAAAGTAAAAATGCCGATTTTGAAAAAGGCGATAAAAAGCTGCCAAAGCTGTTTGGCCGAAGGTTTTTTTGTGGTTTTGGGCATATTCATAGCGTTTTCATTTTACTTGTTTTCTATCGTTAAGTAAAGCAAATCGGCCCTTGAGCCGGATAATAAAGCTTTTCGAGCGAAAAAATATTAGCCGTGGCGGACTAATTTTGGGATATCGCTTGCATTTTGCACTCATATGCGGTAAATTATTAAAGGTATGGATTTTTATTCATACTTACGGGAGGAAGCAATGCAAAATATAACCGTAATCGACCATCCGCTGGTTCAGCACAAGGTTGCCCTGCTGCGAGACAAAACCACGGGCACAAAGCAATTCCGCGAGCTTGTTGAGGAACTTGCGATGCTGATGGCTTTCGAAGCCTTTAAAGACATGCCGCTGCACAAAATTCAGGTTGAAACGCCGCTAGAAGTCACCGCCCAAAACGTAATCGACGAAAACAGCGTGGCGATAGTGCCCGTTCTGCGCGCGGGGCTCGGAATGGTGCCCGGCGTACACGCGCAGAACGGGCACTATC
>DAITPX010000250.1:0-1987 GCA_036833365.1 Clostridia bacterium
CCGCCTATCAAATCAATCGGGATAAAAACTCCCGACAGCCATCCCGCCAAATTGGTAAGCAGCGCGCCGCAAATGCCGCCCACCGCATTTTCGCTCAGCAAGGTGCCGCAAAGCAGCCCCAAGCCCACGAACAAAAGCGAGGTCAGCATAGCGACCAATACCGCCGGCAAAATCCCCGCTGAAAATTCAAGTCCGCAAAGTAAGGAGCCAACAGAGTTATCGCCGCCTGCCCCGCCGACATTATAATCAGCGGCACCGTATACCCCAGCAAAAAATCCGCCGAGCCCATGGGCGACGTAAACAAACGCATTAAAAAAGACGTTGTTTTGTCTTTTGCCAAAAGCGCCCCCGCGAACAGCGCCATAAACGCCGTACCGAACATAGCCAGACCGGGCGCAAGGTTTTCGATAGAAAACATAGTATTGTTCGCTTCGGGGGGAATGCCGGCATTTATAACGGTTAATAGCGCCAGCAAAACCAACGGAAATCCCAGCCCGAAAAAGAAAGTAATGGGGTCGCGCAAAATTTCTTTCGTATTGCGTTTTGCAAATAAATAAATTCTCATAACGAGCCTCCGTTCAACAAAATAAAAGCGTCCTCCAAATTTTTTGCGCCGGTTTGCCGGGTCAGTTCCGCGACGGTTCCGATTGCCGTCAATTTCCCTTTCGACATAACCCCCACTCTGTCAGACAGCGTCTCCGCCTCTTCCAAATAATGGGGGGTCAGGATTATAGTAACCTTTCCTTTCAATCCTTGTATCGAAGTCCACAATTCGCGCCGCGCCAGCACATCCAGCCCCAACGTCGGCTCGTCGAGAAAAAATATCTCGGGGTTCGTAATCAATGCCAGCGCGATGGAAAGCCGCCTTTGCATTCCTCCCGACAAGCGCTTCGCTTTCTTATTAAAAACGCCGTCCAATCCAAAACGCCGCCCCATTTCCGCCGCGCTTTCTTTAGCTTCCTTCGCATTCTGCCCGTACAACCCCGCGATAAACTCCAGATTTTCCTCAACCGTCAAATTTCCCGCCACCGCCGTTTCCTGCGGCGAAATATTGATTTTTCGCTTAACCGATTGAGGTTTTTCGGTTATGCTGTCGCCGAGCAGAACCGCGTCGCCGCCGGTCGGCCGAATCAGGCAGGACAGCATTTTTATCGTCGTCGTCTTGCCCGCCCCGTTCACGCCCAAAAGCGAAAACAACTCGCCCTGCCCGATGGACAGGTTGAGATTGTCCACCGCCGTAAAATCGCCGTATTTTTTTGACAGGTTGTTAATTGTTATAGCGTTCATTCCTCATCCTCCTCAGACTTAGCGCCGTCAAAAAGCGTTGTAAAACATTTTGTAAACATATTTTTCGGCGGTATGGCTATGCCTTGTTTTTCGTCTCCAAACACAATCAGCGTGTCGCCCGGGTTGATGCCGAATATATCGCGGGCCTCTTTGGGTATGACTATCTGCCCTTTTTCGCCCACCTTGACCGTCCACGCATATTTTCCTTTGGGCCTGCCCATAAAAAAATCCTCCAATACAGTATAAAAAGTATAACTAGTAATACTTATAATACAAGTATTACTCAATCCTGCCGCTTTGTCAAGCGGATTGGCAAATTTATCTCACTGTATTTAATAAAGCTTCAAAAGGTATTAACATTAACGTACCTATTTGCAAATTTCGCTTACGTTAAAAATTCAGTAATTCGGAGCAAACTGTTGCAAGGCTCAAATTCCATAAATTAACGTCGTTCGCAAAATTTATAAGAAACGCATATAAATTTTATTGTTTTTCAGTTCAAATAAAAATAAAGTTAAAACTTAACGATTGCTTTAGTTTTATTTGCGCTGGTCGTTTGACACAAACCAAACGGGTGTGGTATGTTTGTGGCGTAAGGAGGCCGGCGCGATATGGATACAACCACAAAAGAAAAAAGGCTGCAAAAACCTTTGATTTCCGTCTTGGTAATTTATCTTATCTGCCTTATTTTCAGGGCTAT
>DAITPX010000251.1:0-210 GCA_036833365.1 Clostridia bacterium
GCATTTACGCGTTCAGGGACGCCTCCCTCGAGGAAACCGCCGTCGAAACGCTCTCGGCAAAGGGCAAAACGCTGTCCGTCGCCGAGTCCCTTACGGGGGGGCTGATTGCGGCCAAAATAGTCGGCATAGCGGGCGCCAGCGGGGTTTTATACGAGGGCGCTGTAACTTATTCAAACGACTCCAAAATCCGCCGTTTGGGCGTAAGCGAGG
>DAITPX010000251.1:231-1985 GCA_036833365.1 Clostridia bacterium
ACCACGGGCATAGCGGGGCCCGGAGGCGCGACCTTGACAAAACCCGTGGGGCTGTGTTATATTTCAGTCGGCGACGCCGAAAAAACCGCCACGCAGAAATTCGTTTTCGGCGGCGACAGAAACACGGTAAGGCTCACAGCCGCGGAAACGGCGCTTTTTATGCTGATAAAGTTCGCTAACCGCGCTAAAAACTAAAAATTATATTTTAAAAATAAATCCGCTCGAAACACAAAAAAGAGGAGAATTTATGACAGACGAAAAGAAAAAAGCGTTGGACCAAGCCATTCTGCAAATCGAAAAGCAGTTCGGCAAGGGCGCAATCATGAAATTGGGCGAAAAAGCCGCCACGCGGAATATCGACGTTATTCCGACAGGCTGCCTTACGCTTGACATAGCCTTGGGCATCGGCGGCGTGCCTAGGGGCAGGATTATCGAAATTTTCGGGCCCGAATCGTCGGGCAAAACAACCGTTTCGTTACATATAATAGCCGAAATTCAAAAACTGGGCGGCACAGCGGCGTTTATCGACGCCGAACACGCGCTCGACCCGACCTATGCCGCAAATTTGGGCGTCAACCTCGAAAACCTCTACGTTTCCCAGCCCGACAACGGCGAGCAGGCTCTCGACATAGCCGACTACCTTGTGCGCAGCTCGGCAATCGACCTTATCGTCGTCGACTCCGTCGCGGCGCTCACCCCAAAAGCCGAAATCGAGGGCGACATGGGCGACTCGCATATCGGGCTTCAGGCGCGGCTTATGTCGCAGGCGCTGCGTAAGCTCGCCGCTATCGTAAGCAAATCCAACACCTGCATCGTCTTCATCAACCAGCTGCGCGAAAAAGTCGGCGTGATGTTCGGTTCCCCCGAAACGACGCCCGGCGGCAAAGCGCTCAAGTTTTACGCCAGCGTACGTTTAGACGTAAGGAAAATAGACCAAATTAAAGACGGGACCGAAGTAACGGGCAACCGCACAAAGATAAAAGTAGTCAAAAACAAGCTCGCCCCGCCGTTTAAAACCGCCGAGTTCGACATAATGTACGGCAAGGGAATTTCGCAGTCGGGCTGTGTGTTGGACAACGCCGTCGACCTCGACATAGTCCAAAAAAGCGGCACGTGGTTCAGCTATGAAAACGACCGCATAGGGCAGGGCAAGGAAAACGTCAAGCGCTTTTTGGAAACAAACCCCGCGCTTATGGCGGAAATAGAGAAAAAAGTGCGCGCCAAGCTTATCGCCGCGCCCTCCGAGCCCGACGACAGGGCGGAAAGTTAATGGGGATTTAAATTTTTAGTTTGAAAGAAACTGCGCGCTTGGAAATTTAGCGCGGCAAACAGCGGGACGGCCGCTAAATATTGAGTTATAAGTTCGTATGCTTGAAGTCTTATGTTAAGACACGTGTCAAATTAAATCACAAGCGCACGTGAACGAAATTTAACCGCCTTAAGGCAAACCTGAATACATTTTAAAAAGCCACGACGAGCGGGCAATCAGCAAGGCAAAAATGATAATAAATTAATCAGCCGCTTTCGGCGCAAACGCGAATTACAAAAGCCTTTCGGGACCGAGAGGCTTAAATTTTTTGAAAAAATATCAATTTATGCGCTTTACTTGACTTTTGGCGTTATTTTTTGTATTATAAGGGCGGTATATTTAAGTTAACAAGACTTGATTATATAGTAGGCGAATGTTTTATTTCGCTAAAAAGAAAATTGAAAACAAAATATTGGAGGAACTTATGCAAATTTTATCATTGCTT
>DAITPX010000252.1:0-1946 GCA_036833365.1 Clostridia bacterium
GGGCGTCGTCGCTTTCGCCGCGTGGCAATTGAAAATCGAGGCGACGTGGCTCGAATTTTGCCTTGCAATCGCGTTTTTCCTTATGAGCGTAACGCTTACGCACACGCCCGCGCTGGTCTACACTTCGCGGGTGAAGCGGCAGCTTGTGGCGAACCTGACCGTACTGACCGCCGCGAGCTTTTTCCTGCCGCTTTGGGCGGTAATAATCCCTTTGCATATTTTAATGTTTTTCGGCTATTATATAATGCTGCCATGGGAAAAGCTCAACAACAACAGATACCTGCGCCGTTCGGGCGATATGCTTAAAAGCGCCGGATACCTCAAAGTCGCCGTTGTGGGCAGCTACGCCAAAACGACGGTAAAAACCTTTTTGGCGGCGATTTTGTCCGAAAAATTCCGCGCGGTTGCCACTCCCGGCAGCGTAAACACGCCGCTCGGCATAGCTGCTTTGGTCAATCGCGGCAAATTCGAGGACGCGGAAGTGGCGGTGCTGGAGTTCGGCGCGCGCAGAAAGGGCGACATAGCTTTTCTTACGAATATGGTGGCTCCCGACCTCGCGGTAATCACGGGCATTTCACCCCAGCATCTGAGAACCTTCAAAACGACTGAAAATATAATTCTGACCAAAACCGAAATCCTGCGGGCGCTGCCCCCGGACAAAAAGGCGGTTATCAACGGGCTGGACAAAACCGCCGCGGCTTTCGGCGGCATAGGCGGCTGCAGAAAGGTTTTCTGCGGCAGGGAGGGCGACAGGGTTTACGCGCGCAACGTCGAGCTGAGCTCCCGAGGCGCGTCTTTCGAGCTGGTTTTCGACGGCGGGGCGGCGGAGTGCCAAACCTCTCTTTTGGGGCGACATAACGTAACGAACGTGTGCCTGGCCGCGGCCGCCGCGTTCGAGCTGGGGCTGACGCCGAAAGAAATCCAAAACGGAGTGAAAAACCTCAAACCCGCGCCCCACCGCCTGGAGATAATCAAAACCCAAAACGGCACTGTCATCGACGACAGCTACAACGGCAATTCGGAGGGAATCGCCGCCGCCGCCGAGGTGCTCAAGCTTTTTGACGGCAAAAAATTCGTCGTCACCCAAGGGATAATCGAAGGGGGCAGGCGCCAAAGGGAGCTCAACGTTTCTGCGGGCAGAATTTTAGGCGGTGTGGCTGACAAAGCGGTGGTGGTTGGCAAAAACAGCGGCTATCTGGTCGAGGGGCTTATGCTGGGCGGCATGGAAAAGGACGACATTCTTTTTGCGCCGAACGTCACCGAGGCGGTGGAAGCGCTCAGCGGCGTAACCAAGGACAGCGTGATTTTGTTTCAAAACGATTTACCTAAATAATGACACAAACCACAAGGCAAACTTTGATAATGTGTGTATGCGTCTATGTGATTGATATGTAAATGATATATACCCACAAGGCAAGCCCGCTTCCGTATTTTTTGGGGCGGTTCAATGCAAGCGCAGGGGTTTGGATAGCTGCAGTAAGTATCGGGACGGACGCGCTGTAGACGGCTTTACGGCTGATAATTTAAAACGCCACTTAAATGAGCGCGCTGTGCCGGTTTTTTGCGGCAAGGCGGAGTTATCTTAAATTAGCGGCGCCCCGTTGCAAGCCGGCGCACTTTGAATGATTCAAACCTGCGTCTATGGTGCGTCATGGCTTAATTTGCACAAAACGCCTTAAAATGCCTTTACGGCAAAGATTTTTAGAATAATTTATGGAGGAAAATAAATGAAAACGGTCGTATTTTTCGGCGGAAAAAGCTGCGAACACGACATAAGCATAATAACGGCGTGCGGTCTGGGCGGTGCGCTTGCCGACGCCGCGAAAATTTACATAGACCAAAACAACAAATGGTGGTACGTCAAAAAGACGCTCACGCCGCGCGAGTACAAGGGGCGCAAAATGTTTCCGGCGTTTGTCCCCGTCGTGCTGCTGCCCAACGACAGG
>DAITPX010000253.1:0-1919 GCA_036833365.1 Clostridia bacterium
TCGTCACCGTCCATTTCTACCAAAGGTGTTGTCATTTTGATTTTTTCCATTTTTTTATTTCTCCTGTTTATAATGGTTAAGGTTAAATTTTTTATTCCGCCGGCAGAAACGTTGTTCGTTTTTGCGGCGTAAGCATAATGCGCGTCTTAAGCCGGCGCGATGGGCACAGGCTTAGAAATTTCAAACTTAAGGCGGGCCGAGCCTTAGGGCTAACCCGCCGTTATAACTTTTTGCTAATTTTTAGCAAGATAAGCGTAGTAGTTCATCAAACAGCCCGTCAGCAAAATGAGTTTTTCTTCGGGAGTGAGATTACGCACATGGAGCGTAACGTCGTGGGCCTTGCCTGCCGAGATTACCTTTGCGGTGATATCCTCTATGCCCTTTTCGATGGCGTTTCTGACGTCGGGAACAAACACATAATCTCCTTCGGCATAATCGAACGGAGCGCCTTTGTCGAGCGTGAAAGGAACGATGCCCCAGTTGATGCAGTTGCTTCTGTAACGTTTTGTGGCGTATTCGTAGCAGATGTTGGCGTCGCCGCCCAAAACCTTCTGGCAGCTTGCCGCCTGTTCTCGCGCGCTGCCGTCGCCGGGTTTTTTGGCGAATACGACCGAGCCGAAAGAGGTGGTTTCAGCGAGCGCCGAGGGGTCTTTGCTCACAGCGCCCAAAACGTCGAGAATACTCTTGTCTACGTTGCCGTTTCTGCGGGCGATGTCCATTTTCTGCACAGCTTTGCTGTTTGCCACATAGGTGGGCACGCGCCGGGAAAGGGTGAACTCGGCAAGCTTTTGCGGGTTGCTGCGGTAGCTGCTGGTTTCGCCCGATGGTATAAGCTCGTCGGTAGTGGTGACGTCGTCGGTGATAAAAGCGGTGATTTTTAAGAGCATATTGTCCGACATCGCGTACATCTTGGGCCAGTCGGTGATGTTCGGGCCGTATTTAAGCTCCTGAGCCGCGTCGGGCTTGTTGAAGCCGTTGTAAACGCGTTTTTCGTAAATGCTGCCGTCGAAAGCGTATTCGTTTTTGGGGCAAGAGTAGTCGATTTCCGCCGCGCCGGTCAAAACGCCGCCGTTCGCCGCCGTGGCAGCGATTGAGCGCGCGTCCATAAGCGCGACCGAGCTGATTTGGCCTTGCCCGGGCTTGCTGCCTTCGCGGTTGGGAAAGTTGCGCGTTGTGTGGCGTATGGACAGCCCATTGTTGGAGGGCACGTCGCCGGCGCCGAAGCAGGGGCCGCAGAAAGCCGGTTTCAAAACCGAGCCCGCCGACAACAGTTTTTCCGCCGTGCCGTCGCGCGTTATAGCCATATAAATCGGCATGCTGGCGGGGTAGACGCTCAGCCCGAAATAGCCGTTGCCCGTGGAGGCTTTGTTCAAAATCGCCGCCGCGTGCGTGAGGTTGTCGTAAAGGCCTCCCGCGCAGCCCGCGATTATGCCCTGGTCGACGTGGATTTTGCCGTCCACGATTTTGTCGCTTATATTGAAGTTGACGTTTTTGCCAAATTTGTCCTTGTTTTCCTCGTCCACTTGGTGAAAAATTTCAACCGCGTTAGCCTTGAGCTCGTCGATTGTGTAAGCGTTGGACGGATGGAACGGGAGGGCAATCATGGGTTTTTCAGTGGACAAGTCGAGCTCTATCAGTTTGTCGTAATAGGCTACGCGGTCGGGGGAAAGTTTTTTGTAATCCTTGGCCTTGCCGTGCGCGGCGTAATAAGCCTTGACCTTGTCGTCGGTTTCCCAAATACTGCTCAGGCACGTCGTTTCCGTCGTCATTACGTCAATGCCGTTGCGGAAGTCTATCGAAAGCTGCCCTATGCCCTCGCCCACGAATTCCAAAATTTTGTTCGTCACGAAGCCGCTCGCAAACGTGGCTTTAACCAAAGTACCTCACGGCGTGGGCCCCCACGATATAGCTATTTCTTT
>DAITPX010000254.1:0-1893 GCA_036833365.1 Clostridia bacterium
CCTTATTTCTCCATCCTTGACATCAATACAACACACTCAACGTGGCGGGTTTGTGGAAACATGTCATAGGGTTGGATGTGGGTTATTTTATAATGTTGGGTAGATTTGATCGCGCTTGCCGTTGGTTCGTTCGCTTCAATTTTTGTCTTATCCGCATCTTGATTATTTTGTTCCGATATTCGAGCAAATTCGGTTGCGTTTGTCGCACAGCGAATTTCGCATGCCGCACCCAATAACTTCAAGTCCCTTGCAAGAGTCGCGCTGTCGCAGCTGATATAAATTATTTGCCGGGGTTTGGCTTTCAAAATAGTTTCCACGACCTTTGCGCCCAGTCCTTTTCGGGGCGGGTCGACGACCAGCGCGATATTTTTGCCGGGGTTTTCCTCCACGATTTTTGCTAGCTCCGTTTCCACGTCGCCGCAAATATTCGTAAGGTTTTTCAGCCCGTTAGCTTTTTTCATCTCTTCGGCGTCGTTTACGGCCGCGGGCTCGATTTCTATCGCGTACGTACGATATTTTTCGCTGTGCAACGCGCCCGATAAAATCCCCGCGCCCGAATAGGCGTCTATCAAAATTTCCACACCCCCGCCGCTCAAAAGCTCTTTGACTTTGGCATAAATTTTGTCCTTGATTGCGTCGTTCACCTGATAAAAGCTCTGCGGCCTGAGCGAATATGCCACGCCCATCTGCGCGCCTTGTATTTTTTCGATGCCGCCGATATGCGCCGTTTTTTCGCCGAAAATCACGTTGGTTGATTTTTTGTTTATATTGACAAAAAAACCGATTTTGTCGAATTTCTCCTCGAGTTTTTTCTGCAAAATTTCGGCGTTTGGCAAAAAGTCGCCGTTTATTACCAGCGTCACAAGCAGCTGCCCGTCGACAAAACGCCCCACGATATGACGTACCAAGCCCTTCCCGCTCTTTTCGTCATAAGCCGATAGGCTTTGTTCGTTCAAAAAACCGCAGACGGTTTTTATAACTTCGCCCGACCAATTCCCAAGCAGCGGGCAGTCTGCAACGGGGATAATTTCGTGGGTGTTGCCTTTATACAAACCCGCCGCAATTTTGCCGCCGAAGAAGCCTACCGGCATGCTCATTTTATTGCGGTAGTTCCATTTCTTTTCGCTGGGGACAACCTCCGGCACTTCGACGGAAATCCCGCCGATTTTCTCAAGGTTTTTCCGCACCAAACCGCATTTGAATTTCAGCTGCTCTTCATAACTTAGGTGCTGCAATTGACAGCCGCCGCAGCGACCGAAAACGGGGCAGGGAGGCTCGGCTCGTCCGCTTCCGGCTTTAATTAGTTTTATGGGGCGAGCGTAGGCGACGTTCTTTTTGACGAAAAATACCTTAGCCCTTACGGTATCGCCCACGGCCGTGCGTTCGACAAAAACGATGCCGCGGTCATATTCGGCAATTCCCTCGCCACCCGAACCGTAAGCCTTTATGTCTATTTCAATAATGTCGTTGATTTTCAACATAAGAAGATTTTACCAGTTTTTATTCGACAAATCAATAAAAAAGCGGTTTTAAAAACCGCTTTAGTACTATTTATTAAATTTGTCAATCCAACTCCAACATTCCGTTGTATAGCTCGTAATATTTTCCTCTTTGGTCAAGCAGTTCAGCGTGATTGCCCCTTTCGATTATTTCGCCTTTTTCCAAAACGATAATCGCGTCGGCGTTGCGCACCGTCGAAAGCCTGTGCGCTATGACGAACACCGTCCTGCCTTCCATCAATTTGTCCATGCCCTTTTCGATAAGCTTTTCGGTACGGGTGTCGATACTGCTTGTCGCCTCGTCCAAAATCAGAACGGGAGGGCTGGCGACCGCCGCGCGCGAAATGTTAAGCAGCTGGCGCTGCCCCTGCGAAAGGTTGCCTCCGTCGCCCGT
>DAITPX010000255.1:0-1882 GCA_036833365.1 Clostridia bacterium
ACAGAATTATTAGGGTAATCCATGCGCGACACAGTCTCAGCTTGAAGTAAAGAGGATTTGCTGATTCGACTCAAATCGGAGTATCCGCCGCATGATAATTGAGTTTCAAGGTCGAAAAACTAAGCGAAACTACGCATAAAAGAAATTTTTTCCCGTATTTTTAAAGACTTTTGCGTTATGCCGGTAACGCATTTCAGAGGGCGATATTTTTTTAGGACCCAGTTCGCATATGCGAACCATAACCGGCAAATAAGCTCTTTTGCGTGTGCCGGTACGGAGCCGCTTTAGGCACAACTTAGGGCACATTAAACGGTTGCGCCCGATAAAAGGAAATTCGCGTCGCGCTTTAATGCTAAAGGCTTAAAAAAATCGCAAAATCAACCGCTTGATTTTTATGAGCGTAGCTGGGACAAAAGCGGTTTTGAACAAAGGATATACAAAATTCATTGTACTTGCCGTGTTTGCAAATAATTAAAAAATTCAAACTTAGACGTCTAAAGTCTGATAAAAAACGCGGCATTAATAAGGCGGAAATTTAGGGTCAAAAAATAATTTATCAAATATAAAGGGGTATCTAATGGAAAACAAAAAGAGTTTGAAGGCTCTGTTCGGGTACGCGGGGAAGTTTAAGTATTTCACCGTCGCCTCGTGGGTGCTGTCGGCGCTTAGCGCGCTGCTGGCTCTTGTGCCGTTTGCTTATATCTGGCTGATTATCAAGGAAGTTCTGGAGGTCATGCCGGATTTTTCCGCGGCCGTTTCGCTGGCGCACAACGGCTGGATGGCGGTTGTGTTCGCGCTGCTGTCGATTGTGGTTTATTTCGGGGCGCTTATGTGCTCGCACCTGGCGGCGGTCCGTATCGCGACCAACATACGCAGGCGCGCTATGGGGCATATCGTGAAACTGCCTTTGGGAATTATGGATGAGCTGGGCAGCGGCAGGGTCAGGCGGATTGTCAACGAGTCGAGCGCCGCTACGGAAACCTACCTAGCGCACCAACTGCCCGATATGGCGGGGGCGGTCGCCACACCTTTGGGCATGATTGCGATTTTGTTTATTTTCGACTGGCGGCTGGGCTTGGTGAGCCTTGCGCCCGCTCTTATAGCGTTTATCATTATGGCGGCCATGACCGGCAAGGGCATGGCGGAAAGAATGAAAGAGTATCAAAACGCTTTGGAGGATATGAATAACCATGCCGTCGAATATGTCAGGGGCGTGCCCGTTGTGAAAACCTTCGGTCAGACGGTTTTTTCGTTCAAGCGCTTTAAGGGAGCCATCGACCGTTACCACACCTTTGTGGTGGACTATACAAAAAGTCTTAGGGGGCCGATGCTTTGGTATACGGTTATTATCAATAGCGTTTTCGCGCTTTTGATTGCCGCGGGCTTGCTTTTGACGGGGCACGGCGCGGCGGAGCCGGTGTTTTTGCTGAATTTGATTTTTTACATAATATTTACGCCTATTATAAGCGTGACGCTGACCAAAGTCATGTATATGTCCGAAAACGGGCTTATCGTAAACGACGCTTTGGCCCGCATAGATTCTATTTTTGAAATCAAGCCGCTGCCCGAGGCGGAGAAGCCGCTTTTGCCCAAAGACAATTCGGTAGAATTTGAAGACGTTTCTTTCCGTTACCGCGGCGGCGCGGCGGACGCGGTTAAAAACCTGTCGTTCCGCGCCGAGCCCAACGAAACCGTCGCTTTCGTGGGCCCCAGCGGCGGGGGTAAAACCACTGTCGCGGGGCTTATTTCGCGCTTTTGGGACGTGACGGGAGGGAACGTCAAAGTCGGCGGAACCGACGTCCGCGATATAGACAAAAAAGCCCTGAACGAAACGGTAGCCTATGTTTTTCAGGACAGCAGGCTGCTTAAGGCCAGCATATTG
>DAITPX010000256.1:0-1877 GCA_036833365.1 Clostridia bacterium
TTTTGTAAAAGACCGTGCCCGCCACCTCGCTCCACGCCGTCGCCTCCGAAATCCTTTTGTCAAGCGCAAGCTGTTCGCCCACGCTTTCAAGCACCTTCGTGGCGGTTTTCGCCGACGAAATATCGTCCTGCGCCGCCGAAAAAGGCCTCACCGACATTTTCGGGCGCACGCGCGACAGCCTTGCCAAACGCGTTTCCACAATGGGCGCGATATGGTTGAAAACCTGCTTTTCCTGCCAGTAAAAGCTCTTTTCCTCCTGCTCGATAACCCCGCGCGGCGAAACCGAGCAATATTGGTTGCCCATCAAAAAATTCATGTTCAGCTGCCACGCCAACTCGTAAGGGCGCCTTTCCGCCTGCCTGTTTTGGTAGTCCTTGGGCACCTCGCGCGCCAAATCCTCGCCGAATTCGGCGCCCGCCGTTTTTTTCGCCATATCAACCTTTCTCCTCTTTTTCGCTTTCGGCGAGGATTTTAAGCAGCCGCGTTTTTTCCTCCGCAAGCTCTCCGTCGCTCATCGCCGTATAGTCCTTTTCCTCCGCCATATCCAAAAGCGCCTTAAGCGCGGCCACGTCGGGCGGGATATGCCTTTTTGCGGTTTTGCGCTTTGAGGGCACCATTTCCCCGTCCACAAGCGAATAATCCACCGTCTCCTCCACCACGTTGTAGCCCAGCGCCTTTTTCTTTATGGCTCTTCTTAATTTTTCCATTTCTTTAACGTTACTCATAATTTTTATTGTCCTTACCGTCTGATTTTTTTTCTGATGAGGCTTTCGATGTCCTTTTGAATTTCTGTCGGATGGGCGGACGGCGCGTGCGGTTCGGGGCGTGAGGCTATGTAATACCTCAGCTCGTCCAAAGCGTGGTCCTCGGCTTTTACGGGCCTCTCGCCCTCCCCCCAGCGGTACCCTTTTATTTCCCTGATTAAATTGGCGCAGCTCGAAAAAATATACAGCTTGGGCCCGCCCTCAAGCGGTTTCAAGTACGCCTTCACGCGGTTGATTCCGCTGTAAACGTCCTTGTCCACCCTGGTGTTGACCGCAATCCCCTGCTCGTAAAAAAGCTCCGCCACGCTTTTGGCCGCCGCCAGCGTTTTTTGGTTGGCGGCGCTGTCGATAAGCGCCTCGATTCCGAACTTTCCTCCCTCCCAGCCGAGCCTGGCGCAGATTTCCTTGATTTTCAAGGCGTGGTAGGAAATATCTCTCTTCGCCTCGTAATGCTCGGCAATAACAAACACCACTCCGTCACCGTCCACCGCGTACCAATGCACGCTGGTAGGGTTGTTAAGCCCGGGGTCTATGCTGATTTTGTCAAACCACTCCTTCGGCACGCCGAACGGCTCGATTACGTGCACCGACGGGTCAAACTCGCCGTACACCAGGCCCGCGCCCGCGCAAAACTGCCCGTAGCGCCGCGACTTCAGAGTATCGCCGCTCATCGTTGCCGAAAGATATTCGGTTTCTTCTTCAGACAAAAAAGGGTTGTCCGCCCATTCGGCAAAAATGCACCACACTTCGGGGTCGTCGTTTTTGTTTAAAAAAATTTCGTCGTACACCCAACTGAGCCCTTTCAGCGGCGTCATCGTCCCGAACAAAAATCCGCGCCTGTCGAACACCCTCATCTTACATTCGAGATAAATGTCAAAGGGCGGCTCTTCGTCGAACCAAACGAAATCCAGCGACGCGCCCTGAAACTTCTCACGCCCCGCCTCGCATGACTTAAAGCCGATTTTGCTTATCCCACCGAAAACATTTTTTATGAGGATATAATCTATCACGCCGTTGTCGGGCGAATCCCTCCGCCCCGCGGTCATGACGATTTCGCTTATCCAGCGTTTGTCTATATACTCCAAAATTTTCGCCTGCGCCACGTCGCGCTGC
>DAITPX010000257.1:0-1866 GCA_036833365.1 Clostridia bacterium
TTGACCACTTTTTTTACCTCCTATTCGTAATCGACCACATCTATCCAATGCAGCAGAAATTCTCTTTCGACTTTTTTGCCTTCCACAAGCTGCGACGCGGCTACAATCGGTATCCATTTAAGAATTTCGTGCTTGTCTGCGCCGCTTTTTTCGCAGTAAAGCGAAAGATATTTTTCGGCGTCGGTAATGTTTCCGTCCAGCCAGAACAACAGGTAAGTCCTTGCCGCGTCGGCCTCGGCGTTGCCTTGCGTGACGTGCGACCAGTCCAGGACATAAGGCTTGCCGTCCGGGGTAATAATAACGTTGCTTGGAATGAAATCGCCGTGGCACACCTCGTCGCACTTGGGCATGGAACCCAGACGCGTCTGAAGCTCGTACCTCACCGTGGCATACAAGTCGGTAAGGGCGATTTTCCTCTTCATTTTGTCTTTGAGCTTATTGAGGAGCGGCGCTTTTTGCGCGTGGATTTTTTTGTGCAAATCCACGAAAAGCTCCATATATTCGCCCTTTTTGCCGGGATTTTCAGTCATAAGCTGTTCGAGGGTTTTGCCGGGGATATATTCCATTATTATCGCCCACTTTCCGTCTATTTTGGTGACTTCAAGCAGCTTTGGCACATTAAGTCCGGTTTCCTCGACACGCGCTTGGTTAAGCGCCTCGTTCAATATCGCCGCCTTAGAAAAACCCTCGTCAAAGAGCTTGATTACCTTATCCCCGTCGCGGTAAACCGTTTTTACGTTCCGTACGGCAATTATTTTTTCGAGTTTCATTTTGCCGCCCTCCTTAACCGTAATATGCGTTGAGATACATTTGCTTTATCTCGCTCATCAGGGGGTACCGCGGGTTTGCGGCGGTGCATTGGTCATCGAACGCCTGTTCGGTCATAGCGTCCAGCCGTTCAAGAAAATCTTTCTCGTCAACGCCGTAATCCCTGATAGTTTTTTTTATGCCTACGCGGGCTTTAAGCTCGTCTATCGCTTTTATAAGGTTGTTGAGTTTTTCTTTGTCGTTCTTACCCTTGATTCCCAAGTAATCCGCAATTTCGGCATACCTTGCCAATGTATTAGGATAGCCGTATTGAGGGAAGGTGCCCATTTTAGGCGGAACCTCCGCGGCGTTAAAGCGCAGCACCTCGTTTATCATAAGGGCGTTCGCCACGCCGTGCGGCAGGTGATGAAAGGCGCCCAGTTTATGCGCCATAGAGTGGCATACGCCCAAAAACGCGTTTGCGAAGGCCATGCCTGCAATAGTCGCGGCGTGGGCCATTTTCTCGCGCGCGGCGGGGTCGTTCGCCCCGTTGTCGTATGCGCGGGGCAAGTAATCGAAAATCATATTTAAGCTGCGCAACGCCAGCCCATCGGTAAAATCTGTCGCCATCATCGACGCATAAGCCTCCAGCGCGTGGGTGACCGCGTCGATTCCGCTTGCGGACGTCAGCCCTTTAGGCGCGTTCATCATCATGTCGGCGTCTACTATCGCCATATCGGGCAACAGCTCGTAATCGGCCAGCGGGTATTTTACGCCGCTTTTTTCGTCGGTGATTACGGCGAACGGCGTCACCTCGCTGCCCGTACCCGCAGAAGTCGGAACTGCTATGAAATAGGCCTTTTCGCCCATTTTGGGGAAGGTATATACCCTTTTGCGTATATCCATAAACCGCATCGCGAGGTCCATAAAATCGGCCTCGGGGTGCTCGTACAAAACCCACATGATTTTGCCCGCGTCCATAGCAGAACCGCCTCCCACGGCAATTATGCAGTCGGGTTTAAACGCGTCCATAGCCGCGGCGCCTTCCTTTGCGCAGGCAAGCGTCGGGTCGGGCTGTACGTCGAAAAATGTGGAGACTATTTGCTTTCGCTTCTTCGA
>DAITPX010000258.1:0-1509 GCA_036833365.1 Clostridia bacterium
TCCTTTTCTTCGGTTTTGTTGGCGCAAACGGTAAGGTAGCCGTTTTCGAGCGAAACATCGATGTCGTCTTTGTTAAAGCCCGGCATGTCGATTGCGAACAGATAATTTTTGTCCGTTTCGCTTATGTCTGTTTTCATATTGTTGCCGTAGCCGGCGGGCTGCAGCATCCTGTCGAACATATCGAATACGTCAAACGGGTCTCTCTTTGCTAAATACTTCATAATATCATCTCCTGTCAAAATTATTTTTAATTTTAGCAATCAGCTTTTGTTTGTGTTAGCACTCTCTATTCCCGATTGCTAACTTTATTATAGCACCATTGTTATTGTTGTCAACTATTTTTAACAAAAAAATTAAAATTATTCGCAAAAAAAATCAGCGCCAAGAAAATTTGTTTTCAAAGGCGCTGATATAAAAAATAATTCACTTGCTTGTCGTCTTCCTGCCAATCCATAAACCGTGCGACGTGGCAAATTGGTTATCCTTTTGTTCGCATGTCGCGAGGTGAAAATTTTTCAAAATTTCAAAATCTCGGTCACACATTTCGTTAACATAATCCCCCATCGTTTCAAAAATACTATCGGTCGCGACAAGATGTAGCCGTGTAATAGGTTTATTTGCAAATAATTCGTTAAATTTTTCGGGAGAGTGAACGGAGAATATTTCTTCTTCAATGTCTTTCAGTGAAAAATCTTTTTGAATGGCGTATTTGATTTCTTCCATTCTGTTTTTTCGGCACCCGAAGTTCCAAAAAACCGCAAAATTCGTCACATACGCAAACATAACTATGCCTTCTTCTTTTGCTACTCTTAAGGATTCATTTATAACTTGCGACTTATCTTCTTCCGTATACATATGGTACATCGGCCCCAGATTAAGGACAATATCGAAGGAATTGTCTTTCAACATGCTTAAATCCAAGGCATTCGCTTCTATCGTTGTTATATTTTTCAGGTTTTCCTCTTTGATTCTTTCATTCATAATTTCGATATTGTGAGATACCAATTCGGCCGCAACCACTTTATAGCCCATCTTAGCGAGATGAATCGCGTATTTGCCCGTCGCCGCCCCTATTTCAAGTATTTTCGCGCCTTTAAACAAATACTTTTCGATGTATTTTATCGTTGTAATAAACTCGATTTTGTGCGAGTTTTTTTCAAGTCTTTCGTCTTCGGCACAATTGTTTGTGTAATAATCTTTCACCAAATCGCCTTTCATAAGATTTTCTCCTTTTAATGGATTTTATCATGTTTCAAAAAAAACCACCATTGTTTTTTTACGCATGTTTTCCGCCTTTCCTGCGAAATCAGATAAAAAATAACCCTAATTCGTTAGAACTAGGGCTGACTTTGTATTTTGATTTCTAGGTCGAATAACGGCTTTATTTATAAGATAAAAATTTTGCTAAATCCCGTGGAAATTTTTTCGCGGGCGATTTTTGGGGAAAAGCCTTAAGTCCTGCCCAAAAAGCGGCCGACGTCGGTGTTGTCTTTTTTGCGGTTGGCGAGC
>DAITPX010000258.1:1519-1847 GCA_036833365.1 Clostridia bacterium
GGTGCGGCGACTGCTCGAAGCGGTAGTCCTTGCCGTTTTCGTCGATATATTTGCAGATAACGGCGTGGCTGGCCACGTTGGAAACGTCGCTGTTGAGCATTTCCTGATATTTGTAAAATTCCGCCTCGGGCTCCAGCGCGTTTATGCTGACGTAGTCCTCGTTTTTGGCGGTGATGTTGACTATGCCGCGCATAACCTTGCGGACATATTCGACGTTGCTTGTGAATTTGAGCAGCTCCGGAAACTCGCCTTTGGGCAAAACCTGCTGCCACTCCTTTTTGTCGAATTTGTTGAGCAGGCGCACCGCTTCGGCCAGATGGCACAGCTC
>DAITPX010000259.1:0-1846 GCA_036833365.1 Clostridia bacterium
ACGCCGCCCTTGCCGCTTACGACGCCTATGACTTTTTTGATTTTCGACTGCGGGTGGGGCGCCTCCAAAAGGCTGCGCTCGGCGCAGTCTTGGCCGCAGGAGGCACAGTTTTGGTCACATTCTACCATGTACGGTTTCTCCTTGTTTTAATTTCCTTAACCATAATACTACCTAATTTTACTTAAGTCAAACCCCTTGTTTTTATTCTTTTTTTTATGCGGCGGACGAAATTTAAAACGCCGGTAAAATCCCTGTTTTGGCGCTGAAAACGGATTGACTTTTTCCGCCGGAAAGCCGATAATTTTATTGTCGTGCATGCCCTTGCTTACGTTTATTTAAGGCGGAAAAACACTTGAGAAGAAAGCTGAATTTAC
This sequence comes from Clostridia bacterium, assembly GCA_036833365.1. Lineage (GTDB taxonomy): Bacteria > Bacillota > Clostridia > Christensenellales > CAG-314 > JAQUSX01. The sequence goes on from DAITPX010000259.1 coordinate 375, forward strand.
TTAACAAAAACGTCAGACGGCCCAAAATTCTTTGGTACATCGCGTGGCCCGCGGTTTTGGAACAGACGCTGCTCACGATGGTAAGCTACATAGATACGGCGATGGTCGGCTCGCCGGGTAACAACGCGACCTCGTCGATAGGCGCGGTTTCGTCGACAATCTGGCTAATAAACGGCATTTTCGCCGCGTTTTAAGTTTTATTATCTACAATCGGGGCAAGTGACAGGACAAAATTTTTAACGCGAACGTAACGCGCAGCCCAAATAGGCAAACTTAGTTTCTTAAGGCGGAAACAGTTATACCGTTTTAGCGGCGGCTGCCGTTTTTCGGGAAACGGCTCTGACATTTGCTAAGCACGAATTAAGCCTTGCAATAAATTAACGTTTGAGTTAATATAGATTCGGGCCGTTTTTTGCGGCTTCGATTTGAAAAAATTCACATCTAGCAAACCGTTGTTTTTTTAAGGAGAAAGGCAAAATGCAAACATTACTTTGGACCCCTTCTGAAGAATACGTCAAAGAGACGAACATGTACAAATTTATGACTTATGCCAACGCACAAAACGCTTCGGATAAGCCTATGTCCGACTATAAGTCGCTTTACGACTGGTCTGTCGAGCGCCCCGAAATGTTTTGGGATTTGCTTTGGAAGTTTTTGGGTATTGTGTCCTCCAAGCCTTACGGCAAGGTATTGGACGACATCAAAAAATTCCCGGGCGCGGAGTGGTTTCCCGGCGCGAAAATGAACTATGCCGAAAATATGCTGCGGTATGCCGACAGCGGCAAACCCGCGCTGATTTTCCGCGGCGAAAACTCGGTAAGGAGGGAGGTTTCGTACAAAGAACTTGCCCAATCCGTCAAAGCCGCGGCGTCCGCGCTTAGGGCTTGCGGCGTGCGCCCCGGGGAAAGGGTGTGCGGATATATGCCAAACCTGCCCGAAACGGTAATAGCAATGCTGGCTGCGACGGCTGTGGGCGCGGTTTGGTGCTCGTCGGCCACCGACATAGGCAGCGGCGCGGCAATAGACAGGCTGGGACAGGTCGAGCCGAGGGTGCTTTTTACCGCAGACGGATACATATATAAAGGCAAAACTTTCGACGTGACCGCAAACGCCGCGGAAGTGGTAAAGGGAATACCCTCAATAAAAAAAGTAGTAGTCGCGCATTATGCCGGCGACATGGAAAACATAAAAAATATTCCTTTTGCCGTGAGCTGGGAGGATTTTGTTTCGGGACAAAAAACCGACAAATTCGAGTTCGAGCAAATGCCTGCAAACGCGCCGATGGTGATAATGTTCAGCAGCGGCACTACGGGCAAGCCCAAGTGCATGGTGCAATCCATAGGGGGACTCTTAATCAACCAGCTTAAGGAGCTGGCGCTTCAGCACGACATGAAGCCACGCGACATAATGCTTTATATAACCACATGCAGCTGGATGATGTGGAACTGGCAGGCGGCGGCGCTGGGCACGGG
>DAITPX010000260.1:0-1836 GCA_036833365.1 Clostridia bacterium
GCGAAGGCGTATGGCTTACCGCCTCCGCCAAAAAATCTTCAATCAGGTTTTTTTTGATTTCGTCGCTTTTGACGGATTGGCGCACGAGGTCGCGCAGATAAACCACTTCCGCGCCCAAGCCCCTCAGCGTGTCGGCAAAAGCGTCGTGCTCGCGCCGCGCGACCGCCAGCCACGGAATGTCGTCAAAAAGCATCTCGGGCAGATAATCGGGCACAAGGTTGAGCAGTTCGTTGCCCGGTCGGTGCAGCAGCACCTTCTTTAGCGGAGCTATTTCGCTTCTGACGTTTATTTTGTTACCCATCGTTCCTCCAAAAAATTTTTCGGTTTGTTTTTTATTCAAAAGCGTTTCTAATATGTGTTGTCCCTGACGGAAACGATTTTCCCGCCCTTGACGTAAACGCGCGGCACGCGCGCCGAAATGCCGCAGGTTATTTCGTAATTTATTGTGTCGGTAAGGCGGGCAAGCTCGTCGGCGGTAATGTCGCTTCCGTTGCCGAAAACGATTGCCTCGTCGCCCATTTTGACGTCCGTCCCCGTCACGTCAAGCATAACCTGGTCCATGCACACCCGTCCGATAACGGGTACGCGGCGCCCGCCAACCCACATAAAGCCCTTATTGGAAAGCTTCCTCGGGTAACCGTCGGCATAGCCTATGCAGACGGTGGCGATCTTTGTGTCCCTCGCGCACGTGTATGTCCGCCCATAGCTCACGCTCCGCCCCGCGGGCAGCGTTTTAACCATGGAAACCACGGTTTTTAAGGTCATAACCTGCTTCAGGGGCAGCCCCTCAATCTTATTGTTCGACGGGCTCAGCCCGTAAAGCGAAATGCCGAGTCGGATGCCGTTCATGTGAAGCGCGGGCAAAAAATGCCCCGCCGCGCTGTTGCAGCATATCTCGAAAGGAATTTTAATTCCTTCGCCCCTAAGCCTGTCCGCCAGCGCCCTGAAACGCTCGCCCTGCCTCAGCGTATAATCTATGCTCTCGCCGTCCCTGTTGTCGGCCACGGCAAAATGCGTAAAGGCGCCCGCGATCTCGATATTTGCCAGCCTGCTCACTTCGGCGATTTCCCCCGCGGCTTTTTTTTGGTCGAAGGCGTCGAACCCCAGCCTCCCCATGCCGCTGTCTATCTTTAAAAACGCTTTTACCTTTACGCCGCCCTGTTTTGCGCGCGCGTTTAAAAGCTCGGCGTATTCCTTGCTGAAAACCGCCTGGTAAATCCCGTTTTCAGACAGGCTTACGGCGTATTCGACGGGCGTGTAGCCCAGCATCAAAATTTTGCCTTTTATCCCCTTCTTCCTCAGGTTTACCGCTTCGGTTATATTGCTTACGGCAAAAAAATCACAGCCGTTGGCACTCAGCTCTTCGGCTATTTCGTTTGCGCCGTGGCCGTAGGCGTTTGCCTTTATTACGGCGATTATTTTAGCGTTGCCGCTAAGTTTTTTTCTGAAAAGCTCGTAATTGTATGCTGCGTTGCCGAGGTCGATTTCCGCCCAACACCGTTTGACAAAATCCATTTTCCCCGCCTCTAAAAATTTAAGTTATTTATAAATCTAATATCCCGCAAATTGCCCGCGCTCGAAAAACCAAGTTAATTGTAAATTAAAGTCCCCGCGCTGTCAACCTAAACGGAACGAACAAAAACACGGCCCTAGTAGCACCGTGCTTTTTTGTTTTTTTTGCGGCAGCCTATGGACAAAACTACTTAGCGGCCAAAACCTCTATTTCCACCAAAGCGTCTTTGGGCAGCCTCGCGACCTCCACGCAGCTTCGCGCGGGAAACGCCCCCTCGAAAAATTTGGCGTATTCGGCGTTCATCGCCGCAAAATTATTCATGT
>DAITPX010000261.1:0-1169 GCA_036833365.1 Clostridia bacterium
AAATATCTCGGCGAGGAATACCGCGTTGACGCGTCGGGCGGGCACATAAGGGACTTGCCCGTCAAAAAACTCGGCGTAAACATAAAAAACAACTACGAGCCCGAATACGAAAACACCGCGGGCAAGGAAAAAACAATCGAACGGCTTGCCAAGGAGGCGGCGCGCGCGCAGGAGGTTTTCCTCGCGACCGACCCGGACAGGGAGGGCGAGGCGATTTCGTGGCACCTGCAAAAGGCCTTGAACCTCGACCCGAATCGCAAAAACCGAATAATGTTCAACGAAATAAGCAAAACCGCCGTTCAGAACGCCCTCACAAAGCCCGACTATATAAACATGAACCTTGTCAACGCCCAGCAGGCGCGCAGGGTTTTGGACAGGCTTGTTGGTTATAAGGTTTCGCCCGTCTTATGCAAAAAAATACGTCCGCGGCTTTCGGCGGGCAGGGTTCAGTCCGCCGCCTTAAAAATTGTGGTGGACAAGGAAAGGGAAATCAAGGCGTTCGTGCCCGAGGAATTTTGGACGGTTACGGCGCACCTCGAAAAGCCTTCAGCTCCCCCTTCGTTTAAGGCGCAGCTCGCCACTAAAAATCAGGCGAAATTCAAAATTTCAAATAAAGATGAGTGCGGCGAGGTTTTAACCGATTTAAAAGGTAAAAAATACATCGTCGCCGCCGTTAAAAAAAGCGTTACGTCCTCTGGCCCGCTGCCGCCCTTTACGACAAGCACACTGCAGCAGGATGCCGGAAACAAGCTCAAATTTACATCCAAAGCCACAATGGCGCTTGCCCAGCAGCTTTACGAGGGCGTCGAGATAGGCGGCGAAGCGACAGCTTTGGTTACTTATATACGTACCGATTCGGTGCGCATTTCGTCCGACGCCGCGGTGAAGGCGAGGAAGTTTATTTCCGAGCGGTACGGCGACAAATACGTGCCCGAAAAACCTAATTTTTATAAAGGCAAAAAGGCGGCGCAGGACGCGCACGAGGCGATTCGCCCCATAAATCTGGAAATCACGCCCGAAAGCCTCAAGGGGAAAATCCAGCCGCGGCTTTATCAGCTTTACGACCTTATATACCGCCGTTTTTTGGCAAGCCAGGCGTCGAAAGCCGCCTACGACAGCGTCGCCGTCACCGTTACGGCCGACAAATACGGTTTTAAGGCCAACGGGCG
>DAITPX010000261.1:1179-1832 GCA_036833365.1 Clostridia bacterium
GCTGTTTTACGGCGAGCACAGGAGCGACGACGAGGACGAAAACACTAAGCTCCCGCCTCTCGAAGCCGGGGACGTATTAAATCTGCTTTCGCTTAAAGACGAGCAAAAATTCACCAAGCCGCCCGCGCGCTATACCGAGGCGTCGCTTATCAAAACCATGGAGGAAAACGGCATAGGGCGCCCAAGTACCTTTTCGACAATACTTTCCACGCTGTACCTGCGCGACTACCTTAATAAGGACGGCAAGCAGCTTGTCCCCACCGAGCTGGGCGCGACCGTTACGGAATACCTCGAAAAATATTTCGCCGACATTGTGGACACGGAATTTACCGCAGGAATGGAAGACAAGCTGGACGAAATCGAGGACAAGGGCGCCGACTGGCAGGGAATTGTCGACGATTTTTATAAGCCTTTGGAGAAAAAAATCGCCGAGGCGGGCGAAAGCCAGATAGTGGTGCTGCCCGACGAGCCGGTAGACCAGAAATGCGAAAAATGCGGCTCGGAAATGACGCTCAAAATGGGGCGTTTCGGAAAATATTTGGCGTGCGCTAACTGCGGGTTCAAAAAAAGCCTGAAAAAGCCCGCGCCAGTTGTGGAAACCGACATAATTTGCGAAAAATGCGGAGCCAAAATGGTTGAGCGCCAGTCGAAGT
>DAITPX010000262.1:0-1830 GCA_036833365.1 Clostridia bacterium
TTAAAAGGAGACTTGCAGACTCTGTTGAAACCGTAGTGAGCATAGGCGCCTTCCTGGCTGGTTTTATTGTAGTAGGGCGTCACGACCAACAGATAGTCGGCGCCCAGTTCCTGAGCGCGGAGGCAGTTTTTGAGGGTTTTTTGAGTGGAAACCGCGCCGCAGCCCGCCAGAACGGGCACCCGCCCGTCGGCATAATCGATTACGAATTTTATCTGCTTCCAGATCTCCGCGTCGGTGAGGAGCGCGGGTTCCGCCGTAGTGCCGTTTACCAAAAGCGCGTCGGCGCCGCCTTGGATTTGGCGGTCGATAAGGTACGCCAAATTTTTGTAGTCAATGCCGCCGCGGGTGTAGGGTGTGATTAGTGCCGTACAGAGCGAAAAGGGTTTAGCCATTTATTTTCTCCGAATTTATTTTTTAAGTTTGGCGCGAATGCCGTTTTTATTTGGCTGTATTCTGACAAAAGAGCTTTTTGTCTTTGGAATTGCGCATGGAATTTTGAATTTATGGAGCCGGTTTTTAAGCGGATTGAGGCGTTTTCGCCAAGGAATGTTCTTTTTAATCTATTTGAGGTTTGGGTTTAGCTAAAGTTTTGCATAAGAGTATAACTTATAAGTTGTTCATTTTGCCCTGCAGGATTTCGCCAATAAATTTCGCGGGCGCATTGTGTGCGAAACCCAGCTTGCTTTTCGGCAAAAAGTATTAATAGGCGCAGTTTTCGTCCATATCCGCCGTTTTGAAGATTTAATTAAAAGAGTAATACAGGGGTGCAAGTCCCCTCACCTCCACCAACTAACTTGCCGACTTTAAGGGGTATTTGCAGGAGGACGCGGAGGAGAGTTTTCTTTACAAAGCGGCGCAGGGGAATGTTTTATCGGGAGCAGGTTGAGTTTTTTGCCGCTACTTTATGGGTTTCGCAGCTAAACGGAACGGCAAAAGGCAGCATGGACGAGCGTTTCGAGGCGATAGCGTTGCAAGTAAATCCATAGGAATTAGCTCATTGATTATATTGTCTAAAGGCCGTTTCGCGTTATTTTATCGGCGGGCGCTCCGTTGCTTGCTTATCATAAATATGCGGCGGAGGGCTTTTTGGTGAGGCTCTGTTTGGATTTTTGTCGTCGGAAATTTTGTTTTTCTGTTTTTTGTCAATACTTCCTCTGAAGAACATTGAATCTGAAAGCCCAATTAAGCGCGTCGGTTTTGAGTTATTATGGCGGCGTTTTCAGCAAGACTTCGATATCAGGCAAACGGTTTTTTACTCTAAGGTTCTTTTAGCGGCGTTATAAGGCACAGTTACCAGGGGGCACTATTCGGAAGGTGCGAATATTATGGCGAACAGAATTATTGCCGGCTTCGTCCATGGCAAAGGTTATTTGCCGTTAAAGCGCAGCGGGTTGCCTGTTGTCAAAGCATTTCAATACCAAACAAAGCAAAGTAATTAGGCACGGTATGCAGACATAAAACTCGTCAGTCTTTCGCAAAAAGGTTATTTATCGGTCGGCGTGTATAATACGATGTTTCACTTGCGCATTGTTAAACGAATAAAATCCATTTCCGCGTGGCAACTATAGGGGCTCGTTTATTATACCGAAAAGCCTTGCGGTATTAAAATATGGCGGGAAGTAAAACTTTTTGACGAAAAGGCGTAAATATGTTTGAAAAAAAAGGGTTTTGTGCTAGAATTAAACCAACAAACTATAAGCGGGAAATCAAATGGTAGATTATAAGAAAATTAAATTGGCTAACGAAAGAAGCGGGCAGGTCCAAAAACGGCTCAACCGAAACGGCGCGTGGAAATTTTTTAAAATTTTGTACCGCGACTCTATGGGCAAG
>DAITPX010000263.1:0-1813 GCA_036833365.1 Clostridia bacterium
TTTGTATATAGAAAAGCACTTCGGCGCGGAGCTAAGGGAAATGGAAGGGGGGGCGATAGCGCAAGTCTGCGCTTTCCATAAAAAACACTGCGTTATGCTTAAGGGCGTTTCTGATTTTGTGGGGGCTGAGAGCGTGCATCTTTTCGGCAAGTATTGCAAAATCGCGCTCGACGAGTTCGGCAGGCGGATGACGGCAATTTTTTCCGCGCTGGACGGCTGAGGGATTTTTTTAAGAGGTGGTAAAAATGAGAATCGACTTAAACAACGGCTGGCTTTTTTCCAAAGCCGACGATTTTTCCGATAGGGAAAACGTCAGGATTCCGCACAGCTTTGTAACATTGCCGTACAATTATACCGACGAGAAGGAATACCAGCTTGTGGGGCACTACAAAAAAACCTTCGATTATGGACCCAAAGCCGAAGGGGAAAACCTGTACATTAATTTCGACGGGGCGGCGCACGCCGCGAAGGTTTTTGTAAACGGCAAGCTTATAGGCAAGCATTTTTGCGGGTATACCGCGTTTAGGTTGGATATAACCAAAGCAGTGAAGAAGGGCGAAAACGAAATAACGGTCGAACTGGACGCCCGCGAAAGCCTCAACGTGCCGCCTTTCGGCAATATCGTGGATTATTTGACATACGGCGGGATTTACCGCGAGGTGTGGCTGGAAACCAAAAACGCCGCGCATATCGAGGACGTTTTTGTGCGGGGCGACGGTGAAAAGAACTTTGCCATAGATTTTAGCGTCGTTAAGCCCAAGGGTGCAAGCATAAAGTATGAAATAACGCAAAACGGGAAAATAATTGCGAGTGGCGAAACGGACGCGGGCGCCGCGGTAAAAGGCAGGGCGGACGAGGCGCTGCTTTGGTCGACGGACGAGCCCAATTTGGCGGCGCTTTCGGCCGAACTGATTGTCGGCGGCGCAATTCAAGATAAACGCGAGGTTGTTTTCGGATTCAGGACGGCGGAATTCAGGCCCGACGGTTTTTTTCTCAACGGAAAGCACCTTAAAATTATAGGGCTCAACCGCCACCAAAGCTACCCTTACGTCGGCTATGCTATGCCCGAGCGCACCCAAAGGCGGGATGCGAGGATTTTAAAACAGGAGCTGGGCGTAAACGCCGTCAGGACGAGCCACTACCTTCAGTCTCAGTATTTTGTGGACGAATGCGACAGGCTGGGGCTTTTGGTTTTTACCGAAATTCCGGGTTGGCAGCATATCGGCGACGAAAAATGGCAAAAGCAGGCGGTCGCAAACACCGCGGACATGGTCAAGCAATACCGCAACCACCCTTCGGTCGTGCTGTGGGGGGTAAGGATTAACGAGTCGCAGGACGCGGACGAATTTTACCGCGAAACAAACCGTGTCGCGCACGCGCTGGACGGCAGCAGGCAGACGGGCGGGGTGAGGTTTTTGCATAAAAGCAATTTGCTAGAGGACGTTTACACCTTCAACGATTTTTCGCACGAGGGAAGCAACAGGGGCACTTTAAGGCGCGTAAGCGTCGCAAAGGGAAGGGTGCCCTATCTTGTGACGGAGTTTAACGGGCATATGTACCCCGTGAAGGCCTTCGACGACGAGGCACAGCGCACCGAGCACGCGCTAAGGCATGCCAACGTAATGAATTCATATTTGGGCGACCGAGACATAGCGGGGGGCTTCGGCTGGTGCATGTTCGACTACAACACGCACAGGCAGTTCGGCAGCGGGGACAAAATCTGCTACCACGGCGTGCTGGACATGTTCCGAAACCACAAAACGGCGGCGGCGGTTTACGCCGTTAATTCGGGCAAGCATATTTTGGAAATTTC
>DAITPX010000264.1:0-1809 GCA_036833365.1 Clostridia bacterium
TTCTCTTTTCAAGCTTCTTTTCGCTGCCTCTCGACAGCCTTAATATAATAACATCCGGAGCAACGGTTGTCAAATGAATTTAAGCATTTTTTTACAAAATATTCCCGTTTTTTGCCCCGTTTTCGACGTTTTTCGCTTTTTCTTCAGCGCAGCTCGGCTTTTATGCGCCTGACTCCCGCCGAGCTCGATTGCTCCTTGGTTATTACGAATTTGCCGAGGTCGCCCGTGTTTTTCGCGTGAGGGCCGCCGCACATTTCCTTGCTGAAGTCGCCCATAGTGTAAACCTTGACCACTTCGCCGTACTTGTCGCCGAACAGTCCCATCGCGCCGATTTCGCGCGCTTTCTCAAGCGGCATTTCGGTGCAGACGATGGGAAGTTTTTGGGCTATAACTTCGTTAACCATGTCCTCGGTCCGCCTGATTTCCTCCTCCGTCAAGGGGCGGTGGAAAGAAAAATCGAAACGCAGCCGCTCTGTAGTTATGTTGCTGCCCTTTTGCTTGACCTCTTCGCCCAAAACCCTGCGTAATGCCGCCTGCAAAAGGTGCGTAGCCGAATGAAGCTTTGTAGTTATTTCGCTGTCGTCGGCAAGCCCGCCCTTAAAGTGCTGCGCGCTCGCGGCGTTGGATTTTGCCTGGTGCTCGGCGTAGCACGCCTTAAACCCCTCGGTGTCCACGGTGAAGCCTCTTTCCCTTGCGTACTCGACCGTCAACTCTATGGGGAAACCGAAGGTGTCGTAAAGGCGGAACGCCGTTTTGCCGTTGATTTCTTTGGCGGGGATATTTTCGATTATTTTTAAAAAAGCTTTTTCGCCCGCGACAAGCGTTTTGCTGAAGCGTTCTTCTTCTTTTGCCAGCTCGTCCAAAACTTTTTCCTCGTTTTGCCCAAGCTCGCGGTAAACTTCTTTATATTGCTCTATATACAGTTTTGCCACTCTGACGATGTCGCCGTCTTTCATTTCCAGCGAATGCCCGTAACGTACGGCGCGCCTGATGAGCCTGCGCAGCACATAGCCCTTGTCGAGGTTGCTCGGCGTTACTCCCACCTGGTCGCCCAAAATGAACGTGGCGGTGCGTATGTGGTCGCAGAGAATCCGCATGGCTTTTGTGATATCCGCCGAGTCGCCGTATTTTTTGCCCGAAAGCTCTTCGACCAAGGCTATGGCAGGCTGGAAGCCGTCGATTTCGTAAACGCTCCCGAAGCCGTTCAGCACACGCACCGTGCGCTCCAGCCCCATGCCTGTGTCGACATTTTTTTGTCTGAGAGGCTCGTAGGTGCCGTCGGGCAGCTTATTGTACTGCATAAAGACGTTATTCCAGATTTCCAGATATCTGCCGCAGTCGCACGCGGGCGAGCAGCCTTCGGAGCACGGCTCTTTGTCGTTTATATAAAATATTTCGGTGTCGGGCCCGCACGGCCCCGTCGTGCCCGCTATCCACCAGTTGTTCTTTTTGGGAAGGTAAAATATACGCTCATTCGGAATGCCGCACTTGCGCCAAATTTCTGCGCTTTCCTCGTCGCGCGGGCAGTCGGAGTCGCCCTCGAACACTGAAACCGCGATTTTTTCGGGGTTTATCCCCAAATATTTTTTATCCGTCAAAAACTCGTAACTCCAGCGGATGCTTTCCTGTTTGAAATAATCGCCCAGCGACCAATTGCCCAGCATTTCGAAAAACGTCAGGTGGCTGCCGTCGCCGACTTCTTCAATGTCGCCCGTGCGCACGCATTTTTGAACGTCGGCAAGGCGTTTGCCGCCGGGATGAGGCTGTCCCATCAAATAAGGTATCAGCGGGTGCATGCCCGCAGTGGTA
>DAITPX010000265.1:0-1783 GCA_036833365.1 Clostridia bacterium
GTCCACACGACAAAACTGGAAATAACGATTACCGAGGGCAAAAACCACCAAATCAAAAAAATGCTCGAGGTTGTGGGAAAACCCGTCGAATTTTTGAAACGCACCGCCGTCGGCGAAATAAGGCTGGGAGGGCTGACAAGAGGGACTTACCGCGACCTCAACGCCAAGGAACTCAATTACCTCAAAACTATCGACTAGGAGACATATATGAACATCCTGCTTGTAAACGACGACGGCATACAGTCGCACGGCCTCAAAATGATGGCAAAGGCGCTCTCCGCCGAAAACAAGGTTTTCGTTGTGGCGCCCGAGTCGCAAAGGTCGGGCTACAGCCATTTTACGTCCTTCCGTTCTCCCATTTACTTTGCCGACGAAAAAATCGACGGCGCCGAAGCCGCCTATTCAATCAGCGGCACACCCGCCGACTGCGTCAAATTCGCCTTGGTACACCTACATATCAAGCCGGATTTGGTTGTTTCAGGGCCCAACGAGGGCGCGAACTACGGCACGGACGTAATTTATTCCGGCACCGTTTCCGCCGCTCAGGAGGGTTGCCTGATGGGGCTCCGCTCCGTCGCCGTTTCGTGCAGGCGGCATAAGGACAAATTTCTGTTTGAAAACTGCGTCGATTTCGTTTTGAAAAATCTCGGCAAATTCGCCGAATTCAATCATCCGTATACCTTTTTGAACGTCAACATACCCAGCCTCCCGCCCCGCGAAATAAAGGGGCTTAGAGTCGCGCGAATGGGGATTTATACCTTCAGCGACAAGTATTTTGAGGTGGAGCAGGACGGCAAAAAAGGCTTCACTCTCGACGGCGAGCCCAACCGCGTCACGGAGGAATATTTTGACAGCGACGTCGCGTCGGTGCGCGAAGGGTTTATAACCGTCACGCCGATAAAAACAGACCGCACAAATTACGAACTCATGCCCCGCGTGGAGGAGCTTTTTAAGTGAAAATCTGCGTCGTAGGCGGGGGCCCTGGCGGAATGACGGCGGCTCTTTCGGCGGCCGAAAACGGCGCCGAGGTAACTCTCGTCGAGCAAAACGAAAAGCTGGGAAAAAAGCTTTACATTACGGGCAAGGGCAGGTGCAACCTGACCAACGACTGCCCGCCGCAGGAATTTTTGTCCAACGTCGTGACCAACAACAAATTTTTGTTCGGCGCCATAAACGCTCTTACCCCCGAAAAAACGATAGCGCTTTTCGAGGAACTCGGGCTAAAAACCAAGACCGAGCGCGGCAAACGGGTTTTTCCCGTTTCGGACAAGGCAAGCGACGTTACCAAAGCGCTGGAGCGCGGGCTTGTTTCGCGCGGCGTTGAGATTTTACTCGGTAAAAAGGTAACGAAAATCAATTTCAGCGGAAATAGAATACTCTCTTTGAATACTATGTCAGACATAGTATTCTTTGATAAATTGATTTTAGCTTCGGGCGGCGTCAGTTACCCGTCGACGGGCAGCGACGGCTCGGTTTTCGGTATTTTGCGCGGCATGGGGCATACCGTGACAAAACTGTATCCGTCGCTTGTGGAGATTAAAATCAAAGAAAAATACCCGCTCGAGGGGTTGTCTTTGACAAACGTCAATTTTTCGGTATTCGACGCGGCGGGCAAAAGGGTTTTTTGCGAGTTCGGCGAAATGCTTTTCACGCGCGGCGGAGTGTCCGGCCCGCTTGTGCTTACGGCGTCGGCTTTCATAAATAAACTTCACGTAAACGGAATGAAGCTCGCCGTCGACCTCAAGCCGGCACTGTCGGAGCATCAGCTCGATTGCCGCATTTT
>DAITPX010000266.1:0-524 GCA_036833365.1 Clostridia bacterium
GTTAACCGATATATCGGCGGAAATGCCCGGATGCAGGATTTCCTCTTTGGAGCGCGAAAACTCGGGCGAACCGACGCCCAAAACGGACAGCAGTTCTTTTATATCGTTTTTTATTTCGTAAAAGTCATGGCCGCTTGTAATAAGCGCGAGCTTGTTTTTTTCTTCGGGTAATTTTGTCAGGGCGTCTTCTTCCGACAAATATACCTTGGCGAGCTCAAATAATTTGAACTCCTTATTGCTTTTAGATTGGTTGGACGAAGCGATTTCAACGAGGCTTGGCAGCAGCGAAACGCGCATAAGGCTCATCTCCTCGCCCAAGGGGTTGAAAATGCTTATATATTTGGTTTTGTCTTTAGACGGGTCGGGCAGCGTCTTGTTAACGAGAGCGCGCCCGCAAAACGAATAGGTGATTGCCTCGAAATAGCCCAGCCCGCAAAGCGCGGTTTTGGCTGCGTCGGAGGCGATGCGGTCGGGTTTTTTGCCGCCCCTGGTTACGCGGCAGCCGCCGAGCAGCGTCGAAGTAA
>DAITPX010000266.1:549-1781 GCA_036833365.1 Clostridia bacterium
TTATGTCGCAGTCGCGCGTGATGTCCTCGCGGTACGGCGGCGCTAAGCACGCCACTTCGCCGCCTTTAAATTCGGTTTTAATTTCGAGCGAATCCAAAATATTTTTTACCGCCTCGCGTGGAACGGCTATGCCCAAAAGCTTTTCGATACGGTTGAAATTAAAGCTCACGCGGGCGGGCTTCGTCGGGGTTTCGATAGAAATACGCTCTGACACTACTTTGCCGCAGCCCAATTTTTGAACTAAATTTAACGCGCGGCAAAGGGCCAATTTTGCGGTGTAAGCGTCCACTCCCCTTTCAAAACGCGCGGAGGAGTCGCTTTGGACTTTGAGCTTGCGCGAAGTGCGGCGGATGTTTTCCCTGATGAATTTTGCCGCCTCGAAAACCACCGTTTGCGTGGAGGCTTTTATGCCGGAATCCTTGCCGCCCATTATGCCCGCGAGCCCCGCGGCCTTTGTTTTGTCGGCGATTACCAAGCTGTTTTCGTCGAGGGCGTATTCCTTTTCGTCTAAAAGCGTTATCTTTTCGCCGGCTTTGGCGCGGCGCACGACTATCGTTTTGTCGGTGAGCTCGGAATAGTCGAAAGCGTGCATAGGCTGCCCCATTTCGAGCAGAACATAGTTTGTAATGTCCACCAGGGCGTTGATTGGCCTCAGCCCCGCGAAATGCAGGCGCCTTGTCATCCACACGGACGAGCGTGAGATTTCGGCGTCGGTGACGACGGCGGCGTTGTAGCTCGGGCAAAGGTCTTTTGCCGAAACTTCGACGGAAAGGTAATCCGCCGCGGAGCCTTTTTGCCCGCTGAAACCGACGTCGACGGGTTTGAGTTTTTTGCCCAAAACGACGGCGGCTTCGCGCGCCAGCCCGTAAACGCAGCCCGCGTCGGGGCGGTTGCTTGTTATGCTTACGTCCAGCAGCCAATCGTCCAAGCCCAAAACCTGTTTTATATCCGCGCCAAGCGGCTCGTCGGGAGATAGAATCAAAATCCCGTCCACCGACGCGCCCGCGTATACGTCGTCGTTTATGCCCAGTTCCTCGCCGCCGCAAAGCATGCCGTTGGATTCGACGCCGCGCAGTTTGCCTCGCGTGATGTGCTTTCCGCAGGGCAGGTGGGAGTTGTGAAGAGCGACGGGCACTACGTCGCCCTTTTGGACGTTGGACGCGCCGGTGACGATTTGAACCGTCTCGCCTCCCACGTCGACTTGGCAGACGCGCAGCCTGTCGGCGTCGGGG
>DAITPX010000267.1:0-1761 GCA_036833365.1 Clostridia bacterium
CAAGGAAAAAATCAGCCCCGCTTTGCACGAGGTGCCGCAAGAGTTTTACGACATGATTTCGGCTTATGCGGACGAAATGCTGGACAAGGCTCTTTCGACTTTCGACAGGGCCGAGCGCGAGAAAAACCAGTCCGAAGCGGAAAGCAAGGTAAAAGCGTATTTTGAGAAGGAAAAGAACGAGGCTGTGCCTTATGTTTCCGACACGCTATACAAAATGACCAAGAAAAAAATCCGCGAAAAAATCCTTGGACAGGGTGTGCGCCCCGACGGCAGGAAGGTTGACGAAATCCGCCCGATTTGGTGCGAAGCGGGGGTTCTGCCCCGCGTCCACGGAAGCGCGGTGTTTACGCGCGGCATGACGCAGGTTTTGACGACATGCACGCTGGGCACGATTTCCGAGGCGCAAAAACTCGAGCAGCTCGACGACGATGAGCAATTCAAGAGATATATGCACCACTACAACTTCCCGCCGTATTCGACGGGCGAGGCCAAACCCCTCCGCAGCCCCGGCAGGCGCGAGATAGGCCACGGCGCGCTGGCGGAAAGGGCGCTTGAGCCCGTTTTGCCAAGCGAAGCGGATTTCCCTTACGCAATACGCACGGTTTCGGAGGTTTTGAGCAGCAACGGCAGCACTTCGCAGGCCAGCGTTTGCGGCAGCACTCTGGCAATGATGGATGCCGGCGTGCCCCTTAAAGCTCCCGTAGCGGGTATCGCGATGGGGCTTATGAAGTCGGAGGACGGCGGCAAGGTCGTCGTTTTGAGCGACATTCAGGGCATAGAGGACTTTTTCGGCGACATGGACTTTAAGGTCGCGGGCACGAAAAACGGTATAACCGCAATACAGATGGATATCAAAGTCAAAGGCATCGACAAGCCCGTCCTGCAAACCGCGTTGGAACAGGCGAGAATCGGCCGTCTGCATATCCTCGGCAAAATGCTGGAGGTTTTGCCCGCGCCCAGAGAAGCTTTGTCCAAATACGCGCCCAAGATTATCACCTTTACAATCGACACCGACAAAATCCGTGAGGTCATCGGCAGCGGCGGCAAGGTTATCAACAAGATTATCGAGGACACGGGCGTCAAAATCGACATTATGGACGACGGCACTGTGTTTATCGCCACGCCCGACTCAGACATGGCGGCTAAAGCTAAGTCGATTATACTCGCCATCGCCAAAGACCCCGAGCCCGGAGACGAATTCGACGGCAAGGTAGTCAGGATTCTGGATTTCGGCGCGTTTGTCGAGCTGGCCCCCGGCAAGGACGGAATGATTCACATTTCCAAGCTTGCCAAGGAAAGGGTGGAAAAGGTCACCGATGTAGTCAAGCTGGACGATAAAGTGAGAGTCAAGGTAATCAAAATCGACGAAAAGGGCAGAATCGACCTCAAGCTTCTGAATAAATTTTAATTTACTAGTTCAATGTTAAAAAAAACATTTAACAGCGTTAAAAAAACGCTGTTTTTTGTTTTTATAATGAAAATTAGAGTATTTCTAAAAAACCATAAGAATATTCTAAAAATAATACTATGTCCGTCATAGTATTTAATTTTTGGTATTACGGCGTTTTTAATAATATTAAGGATTGCATATTTTAAATTTCATAATTACCTTTAATACCGTCCGTTTTGCCAAAGATTTCAATCTTTTTCATAACGAAAAGCCATTTGTCATAAATCATATTATGAGGGAAATCGATGAAGAATAAGGAAAAAATCTTTGTAAATATTGTTTCTAATGCTATAATAGTGGTAATCATTCTT
>DAITPX010000268.1:0-1748 GCA_036833365.1 Clostridia bacterium
CCTATCGCGAGTGTCGGAGGGAACGGACCCGATGAAGGCACAGCAGCCCCCAAAAGTTTGGGAAAGGTGCTAAATTCCGCAGGGAAACCTGAAAGATAGGGCAACAAATACTTTTGATGTTGTCTTGTCTTGATTGATTTCAAGGCATTTTTTTATAAGAAAGGAGAGAAATGAAAGAGAAAAGACTTTTCACTTCGGAAAGCGTTACAGAAGGGCATCCCGACAAAATTTGCGACCAAATATCCGACGCCGTTTTAGACGCGATTTTGGCGCAGGACAAAAACGCGCGCGTGGCGTGTGAAACGGTAGTTTGCACGGGCACGGTGTTTATTATGGGCGAAATCACCACGAAATGTTATGTCGACATACGCGCGATTGCCAGAAAGACCATAGCCGACATAGGCTACACCCGAGCGAAATACGGTTTCGACGCCGAAACATGTGCAGTGCTTACAAGTATAGACGAGCAATCGGCGGACATTGCGTTGGGGGTTGACCGCGACGGCGCAGGTGACCAGGGAATGACGTTCGGCTACGCCTGCGACGAGACACCCGAGCTTATGCCCATGCCGATAATGCTTTCGCATAAAATCGCCAAAAGGCTTGCCGACGTGCGCAAAAGCGGCTTGGTGCCCTATCTCAGGCCGGACGGCAAATGCCAGGTCACCGTCGAGTATGACGGCAGCAAACCCTTAAGAATTGACACGGTAGTTTTGTCGACGCAGCACGCGCCCGATATTTCACACGAAATTATTGAAGGCGACATGATAGAAAAGGTAATCAAAAAGGCCGTACCCGCGGAGCTTTTGGACGCCGATACTAATTATTACATTAACCCGACGGGAAAATTCGTTATCGGCGGGCCCGCGGGCGACAGCGGGCTTACGGGCAGAAAAATAATCGTCGACACCTACGGCGGAAGCTGCCCGCACGGAGGAGGTTCATTTTCGGGTAAAGACCCCACAAAAGTGGACCGCAGCGCTGCGTATATGGCAAGGTATATCTGCAAAAACTTGGTCGCCGCCGGCATAGCTAAAAAAGCGCAGCTTCAGATTTGTTACGCTATCGGCAGGGCGGAACCCGTTTCGATAGACGTAAATACCTTCGGCACAGGGATTATTTCCGACGGCGAAATAGCAGGCATAATTAAAAAAGAATTCGATTTGACTCCCAAGGGAATAATATCCGCGCTTGACTTACGAAAGCCGATTTACTTTAAAACCGCCTGCTACGGGCATTTCGGCAACGGCGAATATAATTGGGAAAAAACCGACAAAGCGCAAAAACTGATAAGGTATATTAAGAAATAATGGTAATCAAAGGCGCGATAGAGGATGTAATCTTCTATAACGAACAAAACGGCTACACGGTGATAAAGGTGTCGTCCGAGGGCAGGCTTTTTACCTGTGTGGGCAACATGCCCGTTATTTCCGTAGGCGAAGAGGTGGAGCTGGAGGGCTGCCTGGCCAACCACCAAAAATACGGCGAGCAGTTTGTCGTGCAGAATTTTACCGTAAACGCTCCCACAAGCCGCGAGGGAATCGTGCGCTACCTTTCCAGCGGGCTTATCAAGGGCATAGGCGAAATAACGGCGAAAAAGATTTACGACGCTTTCGGCAAGGACTCTATGAAGGTCTTGGAAAGCCAGCCCGAAAGACTGGCCTCGCTTAAGGGAATAACGCCCGCCAAGGCCGAAATTATGTCGGAGTGCTACAACGAAAATAAAAAAGTGCAAAACCAGATAATGT
>DAITPX010000269.1:0-1742 GCA_036833365.1 Clostridia bacterium
ATCGTCATGAATTGCAACCCCCTTACACGCGGGCACCTCTACCTTATCGAAACGGCGGCGAGCCTTGCCGGCCGCCTTCATATTTTCGTCCTTAGCGAAGAGCAGCCCTTCATGCCCGCCTCCGACCGCTTCGAGCTGGTCAAAAAAGGTACGGCGCACCTCTCAAACGTCAAAGTCCACCCCGGCTCGCAGTACATAATTTCGCAGGCGACTTTTCCGTCCTACTTTATAAAAGACGCGAGTTTGGTCGCGCGGAACCAAATCCTGCTCGACCTCGACATTTTTTCGCGGCATATCGCGCCCGCGCTCAACATAAAAAAGCGTTTCGTGGGCGAAGAGCCGACGGACATGGCTACAAAACAGTACAACGAACTTATGAAGCAAACCCTGCCGCAAAAAGGCGTCGAGCTGGTGGAAATCCCGCGTAAGCTTTTCGGCGGCAAGCCCATTTCGGCGAGCCTTGTGCGCGCCCTTTACGAACAGGGTAAATTCGAGCTGATAGAACCCATCGTACCGCAAGTTACCATGGAATACCTCTTAAATAAATCCAACGACGCCCCAAGATAACAGCCGTTAAGTTTACGGTTCAAATACCTTTTTAAATAAGAAAATGAAAGAATACGTTGAAAAAATAGTTTTCGCTGCCGTAGCCGCCCTTTGGGAGGAACTCGACACCACCCCCAAGCCCGGGCTTGTCGACAAAAATGGCAGCGGCGCCCACAAAGACATGGATTATGCCCTGTTCGCCAAAAGCATCGGGGCGATAGAACCCTACCTCAAGCGGTTCGCGCTGGTCGCGGAGGGCAGCTCGGACGTAAATTCGCTGGCGCTCGCCCTTAAAGACTTAGGCATGCGCGCCGAAAATGCCATGTTTGCCGCGACGTCCGGCGTCAACACCCACAAAGGCGCGATATTTACGCTGGGGCTCACAGTAGCCGCGGCCGCGAGCAAAAACATCGACGGCGTTACGCGGCTGGAACATGCCCAAAAGCAAATTTCCGCTTTGGCGGAAGCCCTGAGCCCGTTAAGGAGCGCGGGCACTCACGGGCATGAAATTTGCCGAAAATACAACGTGGGCGGCGCTTTCGGGCAGGCGCTAGACGGCTACAGAGGCGTTTTGTCCCTGACGCTGCCCCTTTTCGAGCGCTGCGAAAAAAGCGGCTTCGACAAAAACAAAGCCAATATTTTGGTTTTATTAAGCCTCATGGCGACGCTGGACGACACCAACGTTCTGTACCGCGCGGGCGAGGCAATATATAAAAACGCGCGAGCCAAGGCGGCCGCTTTGCTTGACAATTTCACACCCGGGGCTTTACAATATTTATGTATGGACTTTAACGCAAACAACATCAGTTTCGGCGGAGCGGCGGATATGCTGATGTTGTCGGTTTTTGTTAAAAAGCTTTTTTCAGAGGGCATTTTGACAAGATGAAGTCTTTTTGTTTGCGGTTATTTTGCCGGCTGAGAAAACGCCGGTTTTAACAAAATATATAATTTAAATTTAGGAGGTTAGTTGTGATACGGCTAATCAATGAAGGCGTCTATTTAGTGGACGGTAAAATTGTCAAGGGCGGGAACCTCCCCGCGCCCGACGCGGCGCGCGAAGGCACCATGGCGTACAAGATTTTGCGCGCGCACAACAAGTCGGACGACAGCAAAAAAATGCACATCAGCTTCGACGCGCTTATGTCGCACGACATTACATACGTCGGCATAATCCAAACGGCCAGGGCCAGCGGCCT
>DAITPX010000270.1:0-1740 GCA_036833365.1 Clostridia bacterium
GTTTTTTTAAGCGCGGTAAGACAGCAATTGGTATTGTATTTATCTCAGAGGATAGATTTGCCGCTTATGCTTGGATATTTTCAGCATGTTTTCAGATTGCCGATAAATTTTTTCGCCAACCGAAAAATCGGAGATATTACGACCAGATTTCAGGATGCGTTCGTTATAAAAAATATTTTAACGTCCGCAATGCTTACGATAATCATCGATGTCGCTTTGGCCGTTATTACCGCGGTAATAATGGCGGTGATGAGCTGGAAGCTTTTTTTGGTGATACTAGTTATCACGATTTTAAGCGCGGTGCTGATTTATTCTTATAAAGGCGTTTACAAAAGGCTTAACAAAAAACAAATGGAACAAAACGCAAGGCTAAACGCCAATATTATCGAGAGTTTAAAGGGCGTGGAGACGATAAAGGCTAACTCTTATGAAAGAAATATTATAGACAAGGTTGAAAACGAATATGTAAAATCCTTAAAAATCGCGTTTAGTCAAGGCCTTCATAGCAATATTCAAAATTCTTTTTCACAGGCGATAGCGGGTGTAGGGAATATAGTTTTGATGGCTCTGGGGGTGCTTTTTGCAATTAATGGTGACATTACCATGGGGACAGTTTTGGCGTTTTTTACTATCGCGGGATATTTTATGGAGCCAATTGGCAGGCTTATCGAGCTGCAGCTTTCGATACAGGAGGCTGGCATTTCGTTGAAGAGATTGAGCGAAATTCAGGAAATCGACGAGGAGGAAATCGCGGAGAAGAAACGAAAAGAAATCAATAAGATTGACGAGAATATAACTATAAAAAATCTTACTTTTCGTTATGGCAGTAGAAGACCGGTATTAAAAAATATTAATTTAGAGATTCCAAAGGGACAAAAAGTAGCGATTGTCGGGCCCAGCGGAAGCGGTAAAACGACTTTGTCCAAGTTGCTGCTTAAGTTTTACAAAACTGAGGAAGGTGAAATTTTTTTTGGCGATAACGAAATAAGTACTTTAAACGCATTTTCTCTGCGCGAATGCATAGGCTATGTGCCGCAAAATATCGAAACATTCAGCGGAACGATAATCGATAATATCCGTATAGGTAAAGAGGACGCTACGGTAGAAGAAATACAAAACATTTGCGAAGCTACGGGATGCGGCTCATTTATAAATATCATGCCCTTTGGTTATGATACCTTTTTGGACGAAACGGGCGGCGGTTTATCAGGCGGGGAAAAGCAGCGTCTTGCCCTTGCCCGCGCCCTTATCAAAAAACCAAAATTCGTAATATTAGACGAAGCCACAAGCAATCTTGATTTCAATACGGAGAATGAAGTTTTCAAGCTTTTGTTTGAAAAACAAAAGAATACTACTATGCTGATAATTGCCCACAGGCTCGGCACGATAAGAAATTGCGACAGAATATATGTTTTTGACAATGGGACGGTAGCCGAATCGGGGACTCACGAGTCCTTGCTCAGGCAAAAAGGATTATACTATAAATTATGGTTAATGCAAATCGGTACATCACGCGCCCGCAACCAGGAGCAAAAAACTGAAAAGAAAGTACAGGGAATTAAGGAGGAAAATATAATTGAGTACTGAAAATTCGGCCAGGGAAAAAAGAACGATAGAGATATCCGAAAATAAGGTGTTAAAATTGCACAGGGTTTTTAAAAAGACGTTATCCGAAAAAGAAAATCAGGAATTGCCGCGTACCCTGCAGCTCATCCAAGGTTTTATCAAAGCCCGCGGGCT
>DAITPX010000271.1:0-797 GCA_036833365.1 Clostridia bacterium
ACCTAACCTTATCGACGCGCTGATGTTCGCCAACATAAAAACCGAATATGCTAAGGGCTATAAGCTTTCTTGCGACCAGGAAAACCCCGACCTCGAGGAGGAGGCGCTCAACAAAGCCAAAAACTACGACACGGTTGTTTTCTGCGGCGGGCTGACGGACAGCTTTGAGGGCGAAGGGTACGACCGCACGGTGCCGGACATGCCAGACTGCCAAAACAGGCTTATAACCAAGCTCGCCAAAGCGGGCAAAAACGTAATTGTTGTGCTTTTCGGCGGCTCGCCAATGCTTATGCCGTGGATTGACAACGTAAAGGCGGTGCTTCATATGTACCTAGGCGGGCAGGCCGTGGGGGAGGCGGCGCACGAGCTGCTTTACGGCATTAAAAGCCCCTGCGGCAAGCTGGCGGAAACCTACCCGCTTAAGCTGTCGGACACCCCGTGCTTCAACTACTTCGCGAACAAAAAACTCAGCGTGGAGCTGCGCGAAAGTATTTTTGTGGGCTACCGCTATTACGACACCTTCGGCGTGCCGACGCTTTTTGATTTCGGCTACGGGCTGTCGTACGCTAAATTCGATTACTCAAACCTTAAGATAACCAAAAACAACGTGCATAACTATACTGTGACGGCCAAGGTGACCAACACGGGCAAAACCGCGGGCAAGGAGGTTGTCGAGCTTTATGTAGCCGCGCCGCAAAGCGGGCTTATTAGAGCCAAACGAGAGCTTAAGGGTTTTGCGAAAACAAAACTGCTCGAGCCCGATGAAAGCCAGGAACTGACCTTTAAGCTCGACAAGC
>DAITPX010000271.1:814-1499 GCA_036833365.1 Clostridia bacterium
ATACTACAGCGCGGAAGCGAAGGATTTTGCGGTGCCAGAGGGTGAATATGAAATTCAGCTTTCCGCGTCGCTGAACGACCCGCGCCTGACGCGGAAAATTCAGGTCGAGGGCGAAAAGGCCCGCGACGACAGAAAAAAGTTTCCCGCTTATTTCGAGCGGAAAACAAAGACTTTTACGATACCCGACAAGCAGTTTGAGGCGCTTTTGGGAGGGAAAACCGTACCCGACGTTGATTTTAAGCGGGGTGAATACACGCTGGGCAGCACTTTGGAGCAGCTGCAAAGGCATTCGCTTTTCGTGAGGCTTTTGATAAGGATAGGCAAAAGCTTTATTTTGAAGGGCGTGCACGGCGACACGGGCAGCCCCGTGTACAAGATGCAGCTTTTCGGCATGACGGAAACGCCCGTGCAGGTTTTGCCGTCGATGACGGGAAACATGGTCAAAATGAAATTCAGCCGCGCCGCGGTGGATTTTGCAAACGGAAAGGTTTTCGCGGCTTGGGGAAAGCTTTTGGGCAAGGATAAATAAAAATGAGCCTTAAAATAAATTATCGGAATATGCTCTCCGACGCGATAGGAAGCAAAGGCATCGCGGCGGAAAGCCTTGAAAAAAGCCGCTCCGCCGCGGAAAGCGCTTTTGAAAAGGTGCAGGCGCTGCGCGGCAGGCAGATGCAGGGGTGGATGA
>DAITPX010000271.1:1509-1739 GCA_036833365.1 Clostridia bacterium
GGGAATCCGAGTGGATAAAGAATCCACCTGTGGACTTCCCTTTTTACTTTGACGAGGATGTCGGACAGCGCCCGATTGACTTTATTGAAACGTATTGCCGCCATAGCAAGGGGCGCTGGGGGCGATTGCCGTTTTTAACGCGCTCAAGCACCTTTTTCACAACGAGCTGCCGCGGGATAAGCGCAGAGCGCCCAGGTTTTACTGCGTGGACAGCGTCGACCCCGAAAGGC
>DAITPX010000272.1:0-1732 GCA_036833365.1 Clostridia bacterium
GACGTTTGAGTGATGGTGTAGGCGCTGCACACCAACGGTGCGAAGCACCCCAAAACCAAAATTAAGCACAAAAAAAGCGTTATTTTTTTCTTCATCTCTATGCTCCTTAAGAATATTTCTTTTGTTTTTAGTATTTGTTCTTGAGAGCAAAATATACTTTTGTTTAAACGGACGTTTCTCCTAAAAAACGGCAATCTAATTTTTGAAATAAAAGAAAATCGATTGCCCTCGGCATAATTTTTAATAGAAAATTTATTGAAACTTATATAAAACAATAGCGAGAAAATAAAAACCGCCTCTTATTTTCATTTATACAGCGACCTAAGCAAAAAAAATCTATAATCTTTTTTTGTGAACCTATAAAAAAACGGCCTCTCGGCCGCTTTAAATTATGTTTTAAATAATTGAAAAAAATCCTAAAAATCTCATTCAAATTAAATTCCCGCAATTTAAATGAAAACAAAACGTGCACCCATCTAGAGCGCCTTAAAATCACAAAGTAATTTTCTTCCAAACCGACTTTCCGTTTTGCGGAAGGGCGAACTGTTCCCTCACCGTGTCGGCGATTACGTCGAAGCCCTCTATCGTGCCCAGATTGGTCGGCACAATGTCGCGCCCGTAAATAAGCAGCGGCGTGTATTCCCTCGTGTGGTCGGTATGCGCCTTATGCGTAGGGTCGTTGCCGTGGTCGGAGGTCACGTACAGCACGTCCTCGTGCTTCAGGCAAGACATAAGCTCGCCAAACCGGTTATCAAGGTCCTCCATAGCCTCGGCATAACCGAAAACGTCGCGCCTGTGACCGAAAAGCATGTCGGTGTCGATAAGGTTTACAAAAACCAACCCGTCGAAATCGTTTTTGGCAAGCTCGACGGTTTTGTCCATCGATTCGGCGTTGTTGTGAGTGTGGTAGCTCTCGGTCAGCCCCTGAAAAGCGAATATATCCTCGATTTTCCCTACGCCGACGCTGTGGAAGTTGTTTTCCTTCATGTCGTCGAGCAGCGTTTTTTGGGGCGGAACAAGCGAAAAGTCCTTCCTGTCCTGCGTGCGCGCGAATGGGTATTCCCCCGCGAACGGGCGCGCGATAACACGCCCCACGCCGAATTCGCCCGTGCAGATTTTTCTTATTTGTCCGCACCAATCGTAAAGCTTGTCCAGCGAGATTTTGCCGACGTGGCACGCTACCTGCAAAACGCTGTCGGCGGAGGTGTACACTATCGGCTTGCCCGTTTGCAGGTGCTCGGCGCCGAAGTCGCGTATGGCGTCGGTGCCGCTGTAGGGCTTGTTGAGCAGAATGCCCGTGCCGAATATTTGCCCGAGCTTTTCCGTCAGTTCTTCGGGAAACCCGTTCGGGAAGGTCGGAAAAGGCTTATGCGTAATAACGCCGGCTATTTCCCAATGCCCCGCCGTGGTATCCTTTGCTTTTGACAGCTCGGACAGGCGACCGTAAGCGCCTTTGGCGGTCTTGTCGTCGGGATAAAGCCCGTCTATGTCGAACAGCCCCAGCTTTTTCAAGTTGGGAATGGACATATCGTAGGCGCTCAAAACGTTTTTAAGGGTGTTGGCCCCGAAGTCGTTATACATTTTGCAGTCGGGCATAGCTCCGATTCCAAAACCGTCTATAACCAAAACGAATGCTTTCATAGTATTATTATGGCTCCTCTATTTAAACAATTATATCAAAGTATCAAAGTTTGCACAATCAAATCCAACGGCAAAACTCAAAAAATGAACA
>DAITPX010000273.1:0-1728 GCA_036833365.1 Clostridia bacterium
GAAAAGGCCCTGCGCCGACTTTTGGCCCTCGGTTTGACAAGGGACGACGCGCCGATAAAAAAAGCTCTCGTATATATGCGCGGCGCGTTGTCGGGCGCGGTAAAGCTCCCCGACCGCCGCGAAAAGGTAATAAATTGGGATTTTTTCGAAAAAATGATGCTCGCCGCGTGGATTAAAAAATTCTGTCCCGACGACGCCCAAGCCGCCGAGATCTCAAATTTTTGGGGTTCGCTGATTGCCGCCGCGTTGTCCTCAGGTGGGTTTTCCGCCGCCGCGTACGAAAAGGAGTACCGCCGCCGCGTACCCAAGCTGAATTCCGGCGAGCGCCTTATCGCGGTTTCTCAGTTTTATATGGTTACCCTGCTGCCCAACGTACTCGAGCCCGACACCGAAACAAAGTTTTTCAACTATATTCTGAACCACCCCGCGGGCGTTTATTATGTTTACGACAAGCCTCTGTCGCTTTTGCCCGAAAGTTTTTGCGGCGCCGAAACCGTGCGCTACCTCGCGGCTTTGGAGTATATGTCCGGTTTTTCCTGCGCGCCCAAGCTGCTGGGCTTCGCAGCCGATTTTATCAATACAAACCGCGGCGCCGACGGCTGGGATTTGGGCGCCGGCTCGAAGGACGGCGTATACCTGCCTCTGAGCGATTCATGGCGCACCCCCGCCCTCCGCAAAGCCGACTGCACCGCGTTCGTTCAGCGCATTTTAAACAAAATTCAAAAATAGACAGAAGGAATGAAATTATGGATAAAACAGAAATTATTAAAAACTACTGGTATTCCCTCGTTTCCCCCGACGCCGCAAAACTTAAAAAATATTTTCATATCGACGCGAAAATTTTTTGGCACAATACAAACGAATTGTTCACAGCCGACGAGTTTATACGCATAAATTGCGCCTATCCTGGAAAATGGTCTTCCGAGCTCAAAAGCGCCGAGGCTTTCAACGGCAAAGTAACCACTGTCGTCCGCGTCTTTTCCGACGAAGCTTCCTTGCACGCCGTTTCGTTTTTCGAAATTTCCGACGGAAAAATAAAACGCATAGACGAATATTGGAGCGAGGACGGCCCCGCTCCGGTTTGGCGCCGCCAAATGAAAATCGGCAATCCGATTGTTCCCGTAAAAATGAAATGATTTAAATATAACCAAATTCCCGCCGTGCCCCAACCCGCCGCAATCGCGAAGTACCGTAACAACTTTGTCCGTTTCACGTATAGGACATTTTGCTTTTCGCACGCTATTAACGCTCCCGCCGCACAACCCGACGCGATAGTAACCGCAATCAGACGGTTAACATTCTCACCCCCATATTTCAAAACCGTCCGAGAAAAACAAAAACCTATAAAGTTAAAAGGAAATTCAAATGGATTATTCCGAGCTTAAGGCGATACGCCTTTTCAATCAGCATCTGACGAACCCTTCCGACAAAATCACCGTCGCGCGCGACCTCAACGGCTTGCAGGCGCAGTTTCTGACCAACGCTTTCCACGCACTGAAAATCCGTTCGTCCGAAACGCTCGGCGAATCGGATTGGGGTGCGGGCTTGGTAAAAAACTGGTCGCTGCGCGGCACAATGCACGTTTTCGCCGAAAGCGACCTGCCGCTTTTTCTGCACGACGGGCGCACTCATTTTCTGCGTTCCATAGACAAGCTTGAAGGCGACGAACTTATATCCGCGCCGCGCAAAAAATTTTTCGCAAACCTGATACTCGGGCAGATTTCCCTG
>DAITPX010000274.1:0-1288 GCA_036833365.1 Clostridia bacterium
GCGCGACGAGGAAAGCGCAGAAATTTGGCGCAAATGCGGCATTCCCGACGAACGCATATTTTACCTCCCCAAAAAGAACAACTGGTGGATTGCGGGCACGACGGGGCCGTGCGGGCCTGACACCGAAATATTTTATATCAACGACAAGGAGCCCTGCTCAAAGGACTGTTCGCCAGCGTGCGACTGCGGCAGGTATTTGGAAATCTGGAACAACGTCTTTATGCAGTACAACAAGCTGCCCGACGGCACCTATGAGCCGCTCAGGCAAAAAAACGTGGACACGGGCATGGGTTTGGAGCGCACGGTGCGCGTGCTGAACGGCTTTGAGAGCGTTTACGAAATCGACGGCTTCCAACCCGCCATCGCGCTTGTCGAAAAGCTCTCGGGCAAAAAATACGGGCAATCGCCCGACGTCACAAAGGCGATGCGGATTTTGTGCGACCACATACGTACCTCCGCGTTTATTTTGGGCGACCAGGTGGGCGTAACGCCAACCAACCTCGACAAGGGCTACGTGCTGCGCAGGCTGATACGCCGCGCCGTGCGCTACGGGCACTCGCTGGAAATGAACGGGGGCGACATAGTGCAAATCGCCAAGCTGTATATAGGCCAATATAAGGACGTTTACCGCGAGCTTGTTTCGGGCGAAAAGGCGTTTTTGAAAATAATAGAAAATATCCCCGGCAAAGAAATAAACGGCAAAACGGCGTTCCGCCTTTACGACACCTTCGGCTTCCCAATCGAATTGACCGTGGAGTACGCCAAGGAAAGGGGCTTTACCGTGGACACCGAGGGGTTCGAGGCGTGCTATGCCGAGCATCAGGCAAAATCCAACGCCGCAAGCTCGCAGCACTTCAAGGGCGGGCTCGCCGACGACGGCGAAATGACGACCAAGCTCCATTCGGCTACGCACCTTTTGCAGGCGGCGCTCAGGAGGGTTTTGGGCGAAGAGGTCAAGCAAAAGGGCAGCAACATCACCACCGAGCGGCTGCGTTTCGACTTTTCCTTCCACCGCCCACTGACGGACGAGGAAATCAAGCAAACCGAGGACATGGTAAACGAAGTTATCGCCCGAAAGCTGCCCATAGTCTGCGCCGAAATGCCGCTTGAAAAAGCGCGCGCAACAGGCGCCATGGGGCTGTTCGGCGACAAGTACGGCGAGGTGGTCAAGGTTTACACGATGGGCGATTTCAGCAAGGAAATATGCGGCGGCCCCCACGCGAAAAACACGGGCGACCTCGGCAAATTCGTAATAACCAAGGAACATTCGAGTTCGGCGGGCGTCAGC
>DAITPX010000274.1:1298-1723 GCA_036833365.1 Clostridia bacterium
GTTATGTACCTCAACGGGCAGGGGGTAAGGCGCGACTACCAAAAGGCGGCGCGGCTTCTGGCGGGCGCGATGAATAAGGGCGTGCCTATGGCGAGGCGCGTTTTGGCGGACTGCTTCGAAAAAGGCATCGGCGTTTTGGAAAACAAAGAAAAAGCCAAACAACTGCGCGAGGAGCCGCTTGCGCGCGCCGATTTAACGGAATAAACCGCTAAAAAAAATCCAAAAATACGTCGTTTTTTCGTTGACAAGGTAAAGTTCAGATGTTATTATATTAAGGCTGTCGAAAGGCAGCGAAAAGAAGCTTGAAAAGAGAATAGTAAAAAAGACGAATAAAACACAGTCAATTTTAAAAATGAGTGAGCGTTGGCGTTAGAGATAGCGTTGGCGCACTAACCAAGAATTATTAGCCGGCAGGCTTCGAGAGG
>DAITPX010000275.1:0-1720 GCA_036833365.1 Clostridia bacterium
CGTTTTTTAAAAATGCGGGATGGCGGTCGGCAGCGAAAGCAGTTTTAAAAAACGGGGTACCGATATCGTTTATCCGTCGTATATTTACAAAATGCGTTTAGAATAGGCGCGATGGCGGGGTCGGGTTATTAAAGACTAAATTTATAATTCATTAAATATAGTAACGGGTCGGGCGCATATTTTTAAAATAACTCAAACGTGAAACTAAAATTTGAGCGCGGTGGTTTTAAAATATATGCTACCCGCATTACATCGGGGCAAGGCTACGGAACAAAGATTTATGGTAAAAAGCGCTATAAATATTAAATAATAACGTAATTATTTAAAAGGCAATGTTTCAAAGCTGAACGGCAGATATAGTCTTACATTTTTGCCCTTTTACCTTAATTAGGCAAGGGCAAACGCAGGAATAAAGATTTTTGTAACCGAAAGATACGCGGACGCGTTTAAATAAATTTATAATCAAACTATACGCCACGCCAAAAAAGCGCTGTTTAGTCGGCGGCGCGGCGGAAAGATATTTTACGTAAGGGAAAGTATGATTAGGAATTTACATATCGAAAATATAGCGCTGATAAGCAAGCTCGACATCGATTTTGACGGCGGGCTGGTGGTGCTCAGCGGCGAGACGGGTGCGGGCAAGTCGATTATTATCGATTCGCTGTCCTTTGTGCTGGGCGAAAGGGCTGACAAAACGCTTGTCAAATACGGCGAGGAAAAGGCGTTTGTCGAGGTTTTTTTCGAGGCGGGCGAGGACTCGAAAGCGTATAAAATTTTGGAGGAGCTGGGCTTTGAGGCGGATACGTCAATCGTTATCGGGCGCACACTGACGCTTTCGGGCAAAAACGAATGCAGGGTTAACGGGCGCGTTTGCCCCACGACGGCGCTGAGGCAGATTACCGCCGCGTTGGTGGATATTTTCGGGCAGAGCCAGCACCTGAGCCTTTTGCGCGTGGACAATCACATCAAGGTTTTGGACGAATTCGAGTGCGACGGGGCGGTCAAGGGCAAACTGAGAGAGCTTTACGCCGAGTACAGGGAAGTCGCGAAAAAGCTCAACGCATTCGGCGGCAACGACGCGGAGCGGGAAAGGCTTTTGGACATACTCCGCTTTCAAATCGACGAAATTTCTTCCGCCGAGCTGTCGGAAAACGAGGAAAACGACCTCACCGAAATGCGCGCGAGGTACCTCAACGTCGAAAAAATCGTTTCGTCGGTGACGGGCGCGCTTAATTTTTTGGAGGGGAACGGCATGGCGGCGTCGGTGGGCGAGGCAAAAAACGCGCTGGCCGCGGCGGCGCAGGACAGGGAGCTGAACGAGCTTCACGGACGGCTGGACTCGGTGCAAATTGAGCTTGACGACATAACCGCAAGCCTTGAGAATATTTTGAGCGAAATAGACTACAACCCCGCCGAAATCGATAAAATGGAGGAGCGGCTGGAAAAATATAAGGTGCTTAAGAAAAAATACGGCGGCACTGTTTCGGACGTCGCGGTGTTTTTGGAAAAAGCCAAAGAACAATATGAAAACCTCTTCAACGCGGCGGAAATAATCGAAAAGCTCACCGCAAAGCAAAACGCGCTGGCGCGGGAGCTTTACGGCTACGCGCAAAAGCTTTCGGAAAAGCGCAGGGCGGCGGCGAAAAAATTTGAGGGCGAAATAGAGGCGCAGCTCAACGACCTGGGCATGAAAGGGACTACCTTCAGGGTGGATTTCAAC
>DAITPX010000276.1:0-1702 GCA_036833365.1 Clostridia bacterium
GCGGGTACACGTTTTTGCCCAACGCGAGTTCCTGCCACATATACCTGTATTGGTAGGGCAACTCCGCGACGAACGCGAAGCTTTCCTTGTCCTTCCCCAAAAGCTTCGTCGCCCTGACGATTTTTTTCGAATCCCTGCGGTAGGCGTCGGTCGAAAAATTTACAGCCCCGAATAAAAACAGCATTGCCGCGACAACTATATAAACGGAAGCGAAATTTTCAATCAGCCTGTCCAAAACCCACAATATTTCCTGCATCAATATGCTCCTAATATTTTTTGCATATATCTTTGCCAAAAATCATCAAAAAAACACCCCTTTAAGGGTATTTTCTTAATTTGCTTAAAGTTTTGAGGCTTTGCCGAAAAATGAATATTTTAAAAATTAACCAAACAACAAACGGCGCCGTACCAAATAGCAGAGGCATTTCCGCGCGTCTTTACAACCAATATCGACAACTCATGTTTTAAATCAAATTATTTTAATAAGCTCGTTATTTTTTATCGAAAGGATATACGCGTCCGCCTTAAGCCCCAAAATTTTTTCCACCGCCAGCGCGTAGGCGTTCATCTGTGCCGAGTAATTGGCGCGTATGTTTTGGGGGTAAGCGGTGTACTTGAAGTCTATTACCGTTGCCGCGTTTTTTCGTACGACCAGCATATCGATTACCCCCTGCAAAACCGTCTGCCCCTCCCCTTCGCGCACAAAAGCGCCGTAGTCGGTTTTCAGCATAAAAGGGATTTCGTGGTAAACCTCTCCGTCCAAAAGCCTCGCGAAGTCCTTGTTGTGCAGCGCTTGGTAAACGAGTTTGGCATCCACTCGTGCGGCCGCCGCGGGGCTTATTTCGCCCTTGTCGGACAGATGCCCGAGAACCGCCCCTATTTCCTCCAAAGAAGCCCCATACCCGACGTTTTCATACAGCTTATGGTACGCCGACCCGACCAGCGCCGCGTCGTCGCCCGGGCGGAAAAGCCTTATTTCCCTTTCCTCGCTTTCCTCAAATTTTTTTATTTGCGAGGCCGAAACCTTAAGCGGCGCGGGTGATTTGGCATAAGGGTAACGGTAGGCGAAGGATTTTTCCACAAATTTAAAATCCCTTTTCTGATCGGGCAAAAGCTCGCTTTCGGTTTTGACGGTTTCGGGGATATCCTCGTGAAAAACGGGTTTCAGCTCCTCCCCCCACGAAAAGGCAATCCAATCTAAAAAGCTGTTAGCGCCGCGCGCCGAAACGGGCTTTTCAAATTTTTCCGCGGCGGCAATCAAAGCGAGCGAATATTTAGCCCTTGTAGTCAAAACGTATAAAAGCCGCATTTCCTCTTCCTTTCCGCGGCGGCGCAAAGCTGTTTCGACGGCAATGCGGGCTATATTCGGCGACACCGTTTTGTCGGAAAAATCGTAAAACTTCATCGCAAGCCCCAGCTCTCGGTCGGCGGCGACTTCGGCGGCCTGCAAATTGAACCGTTTTTGAAGGTTGGGCGCAATCACTATCGGATATTCCAAACCTTTGCTTTTATGTATCGTGGTCAGCGTGACCGCGTCCGCCGCGCCCGAAACGCCCGTACCTTCTGCCTTGCCCTCGTCGATATGCTGCAAAAATTTGTCCACGCTCGCGGCGTAAGGCTTGCCTCTTAGCGACGCCAGCGCCTGAGTCAGCCGCCCGTAACGTATCTGCCCGTTTTTCAGGCCCCTTACGTAAAGCAAATA
>DAITPX010000277.1:0-1668 GCA_036833365.1 Clostridia bacterium
CCTCGAGATTGTGGACGGCTATCAGGCGCTGGGATGGGAGGTGGTAAACCATGGTGACACCCTGTTACCCGGCTACATGTCCGTAAATTTCAAAAGAAACAGAAAAATCAAAAACAAGGAGCAGCTTAACCGTCTGCAGGTCAAGCTCGACGACGCCATCAACAATATCGCGGTTTTGGAAAAGAAAAAGACCCAGAGCGCTGTGGTGACGTCGCTTGTGGTCGGCATTATAGGCGCGCTGATTTTTGGCGGCGGATTAAGCCTTTGCCTTTTGATGAGCGCCCTGTGGTCGTATGTCCTTGGAGGCGTACTAAGCGCGGCCGGTTTGGCCGTATGCGGGTTGGGTTACTTGTCATACGTCAAGGTGCGCGCAAAAAAGACCGTGGAAATGGATATTTATATAGATAAAAAGCGCGACGAAATAAGCCAGATTTGCGAAGAAGCCCGAAAATTTTTTTAGTTTTCCCATTTCTCCCAAAATTGCAAATACTCCCGAATATATGTTTTCGGGATTTTTTGTTTTTTACTGTATGATGTCGAAGCTTGCCTGCCATAATTTTGATTTTAAAATCGCAGCCGCGCGCTTTTAAGCATATCATAAAATATTATGCAAGAAACGCTCTTGCCCGACGTTTCGGGCTACGACCGCTCGGCGGCACTCGCTTATGCCAAAAAATGGGCTTTCAAACGTAATCCCGCTTACTACAATTTCGATGCGTTGGGCGGCGACTGCACAAATTTCGCATCCCAATGCCTTTTCGCGGGCTGCGGCGTAATGAACTTTTCCCCCGTCGTCGGGTGGTATTACAAAAACCTCAACGACAGGTCGGCGTCGTGGACGGGCGTGAGGTTTTTTTACAGCTTTGTTATGTCCAATAAAGGCGCGGGGCCTTACGGGAGCAAAAGCCGGGAAAGCGAAATCCTCCCCGCCGATTTTATCCAGCTTTCGCGAAACGGCGTTTTTACCCACACCCTTATTGTAACCGATTTGCTTGATGACGATTTTTTGATTGCCTGCCATACGATAGACAGCTACAACCGCCCCTTGTCGTCTTACAGATACGACGGCGCCAGATTCATACACATAGAAGGCGCAAGGCGTTAATTTATATATTAATATTTAAAAAAATATTTTTATAATCATACTATATTAATAGGGAGCCGCGGCCTCCTATCCGAAATATTCTTTGTATGTTTCAATGCAGTATTCTTTGCCGCTTTCGGTCAGTTTTACGCTTTCGCCGTCATAACAAATCTTGTTCTGCCCGAGCAGTCTCGAAGCCGTTTTTTCGCAAAAATTTTTTTTCCAGCCCAAACGGATACGCGCGTTTTCCATCGGCGTTTCGTTTGGCGAAGCTTCTTTTCGTTTGTAAAAATAAAAAAGCATTATGTCCTCGTAAAAACGCCGTTTTTGCCTGTGTTTCCGCAGCATATCGGTTATCAGCCCTTTTTTCGGCGAAAAAACGAATACCGCCGCGAAAATCAAGCCTATCATAACGGCTATGCTCCCCGCAATGGAAACGTCCAGCGCGCTTGCCGCAAGGTAACCCAAAACCGCCGCCGCGGCCCCAAGCGCGCAGCTTATCGCCAGCATGTATTTCAGTTTGTCCGTCAGCAAATAGGCGGCCGAGGGCGGACCGATCATAAACGCCACGACGAGTATCGAGC
>DAITPX010000278.1:0-1662 GCA_036833365.1 Clostridia bacterium
TGTGGCGTTTGGCGATTTCAAACATCTGTTGCAGCCTGTCCACATTGGACGAAAAGGTAGTGATAATAATCCTCTTTTTCGCGTTTTGGGTGAACAGCTCGTCAAGCGAGCGCGCGACAACGCTCTCGCTCATGGTGTAGCCGTCACGCTCGACGTTGGTCGACTCGCTCAAAAGGCACAGCACGCCCTTTTTGCCGATTTCGGCGATGCGCGAAAGGTTCATAATTTCTCCGCACAGCGGCGTGTAGTCGATTTTGAAGTCGCCCGTGTGAAAGACTACGCCAGCGGGCGTAGTGATGGCTACGGCGAGGCTCCCCGCCACGGAATGGGAAACGTGCACAAATTCTATGCTGAAATATTTGCCCAGCTTGACTACCGTGCGGTCACCAACTTCCTTGTAGGTCACCTTGTCTTCAACGTTGTGCTCGCGCAGCTTGTTGCCCACCAGCGCCAAAGTAAGCCTTGTGCCGTAAAGTGTGGTTTTTCCGAGCTCCTTGACCAAAAACGGCACTCCGCCGATATGGTCCTCATGCCCGTGCGTCAAAATGACGCCCTTTATTTTGGATTTGTTTTCTTTAAGGTAAGTAATGTCGGGAATAACCAAATCCACACCCGGCATTTCGCTTGTGGGGAAGGACACGCCGCTGTCCAGCACGACGATTTCGTTGTCGCACTCGAAGAGGGTCATATTTTTGCCTATTTCGCCCACTCCCCCCAAAAAAATAATTTTTAGTTTCATTTATATTTTAATCTCCATAATATCTGTAAAATTTAGCTCAAGCCTTTTTTCTGAAAAACGCCGCGAAAAGTTTTTAATTTTCATCCGACAAAAAATTAAAAACCCGTTTTTTATTATTATCTCATTCGGCGCGGAAAATATTTTTCCCTCATAACAAAAATATTCTATTTTGCAATAGGTATTATTTCTGCGCCGGCGGTAAGGCATAATCCCCGCAAAAACGCGCCGAGGGCAGGTCGCGATGCGGCAATGCCTATTTATTTAATATCTCAGGGACGTTTGTCTCGCCCCAAAAAAATCCGAAAGGTTTTTGCTTTCAATTACATATTACATTATTTTTGCCAAATTGTCGACCGAATAAAGCCAAAAGGGATTGCAATTTTTTTGCGGGTGACATATAATAGGCTTGGTGCCAAAATGCACCCAAAAATATAATTTTTTAAGGTAAAGGAGAGAGAAAATGCGAGTTTTCAACTATTGCGCGGGTCCGTCCACCCTCCCCGTCGAGGTTTTGAAAAAGTTCCAAGACGAAATGCTTGACTACAAGGGAAGCGGAATGGGTCCTATGGAGTTTTCACACCGTTCGCCGCTGTATGACGAAATCAACGAAGGCTCGATGGCGCTGCTGCGCGAATTGATGAATATTCCGGATAATTATGAAATTTTGTACCTTACGGGCGGCGCGACCACCCAGTTCGAGGCCGTCCCGCTCAACCTTTTGGGCAAAAACAACAAGGCCGACCACATCGTCACGGGCCATTGGGCTCAGGCGAACTACAAGGCGGGGCTTAAATACGGCGACATCGCCGTCGCGGGCTCGAGCGAAGACAAAAGCTTCACCTACACCCCCGACTTCAAAATCCGCAAAGACGCCATGTACGTTCAAATCACCACAAACAACACGATTTACGGAACGCGTTTTT
>DAITPX010000279.1:0-1650 GCA_036833365.1 Clostridia bacterium
ATATCGACGTTCTTAAACGACTTGAGCATCAATATGCCGACGTAAATCAGCGCGGGGGCTGTAGCCGCGGTGGGAATTATATTGGCGATAGGGGTTAGAAACATGCAGATCAGCATCATCGCCGCGGTTATTACGCTGGCAAAGCCCGTTTTGCCGCCCGCCGAAACGCCCGCGGAGGATTCCACGTAGGTCGTGACGGTCGACGTTCCCAAAAAGGCGCCGATTTCCGAAGCCGCCGAGTCGGCGACCATAATTTTAGACATATTGACGGGGTCGCCCTTTTCGTCCATAAGGCCGGCTTCTGCGCATGTGCCGTACAGCGTGCCGATGGTGTCGAACACGTCAACCACAGAGAAGCTGATGATGAGCATGATTACGGAAAAGACGCTGCCGAAGGTTACGCCGTCAAATGCGGTCGCCCAAGAGGAGCCCTTGAACAATGCCGTGACGCCGACGGTGCCGAAATCTACGAAAGCCTGTCCGACGGACTGCCAGTTCCAGGTGGGAAGCGTCCATGTAAACAGATAGTAAAGCACGGTCGAGGACAAAATGCCGAGTATTATGTTGCCTTTGACCTTGTGCTTGCCGAGTATGCCGATAACAATTAAACCGATAAAGGCCGCCAGAACGGGAGCCGCGCCCGCCCATGTCCTCATGTCGGCGATGCCTACCAAAACGTAATCGTTGTTGATGACCATGCCGGAATACTGCATGCCGATAAAGGCGATAAACAGGCCGATGCCCGCGGGTATGGCTTTTTTCAGGCAGTCGGGCAGGGCGGTGGCGATGTACTTTCTCAAGCCCAAAAGGGAAAGAATAATAAATATGCTGCCGCTTAACAGGATTATGACAAGGCCTGCGCTGTAGTTGTCGACCGCGTCGCCGCCGTTGATGAGCAGCGGAAGCATAAAGGACGAGAAGAAGAAGGAGTTGAGCCCCATTCCCGCGGCCTGCGCCAAAGGCATTTTAGCCACAAAAGCCATAAGCAGGGTGCCGATAACGGCCGCTATTATGCCGCCGATAAAAATCGAGTTCCAGACCGTGCCTATGCCGGGGTATGCGATTCCGCCCGTCATGGCGTTGGGGTTGGCGATGATGATGTAGCACATGGCGAAGAACGTCGTCAGCCCCGCGATGACTTCCGTGCGGATTGTGGAGCCGCGCGCCGAAATCTCAAAATACGAATCAAGCTTTTTGCCGAATTTCGATTTTGGCAAAGATTTGTTTTGTTCCATTTTTTCCTCCATTTTACAATAATTTAATTTTTGTCGGTTTGGCGCCCCTAAAAATACAAACCCCCATTGCGGTTTACAATGGGGGTTATTTCAGCGGTCGCCGGCAGGGCGTAAAAACGGGGAATTATGCTTATTTATAAACGTCTTTCGTGCCATTTTTTTACCCGACCTCAACAAAAAAGATATTTCGATTATGCTACAAAAAAAATTTTTTGTCAAATATTTAAAACAAACTTTTTATTTTTTTTGTACTTTAAATTTTAAAAAAAACAAGCCCGCGCCCAAATCAGCCTTTAATCAGGATTATGATTGCGTAAATTACCGCCGCGGCCATGAGCGTGAAGGTCACGAGCAAAATCCAAGCCAGAAGCTTGCTTTGGCTGCCGTTGGTTTCGGGGTTGATTTCAAGGGCAGC
>DAITPX010000280.1:0-1644 GCA_036833365.1 Clostridia bacterium
GCTGGCGATAAACAATATATGGTCGGTTTTGACGTTGCCGTATTTTGTCGTTACGGACCACCCCTCCACTATGGGCAGAATGTCGCGCTGGACGCCCTCCCTCGACACGTCGGGTCCGTTCTGCGAGCCGCCGCCCGCGATTTTGTCCAGCTCGTCGATAAATATCAGACCGTCGTTTTCGGCGCGCAAAACCGCTTCGGCGTTGACGCTGTCAAGGTCGATAAGGCTTTCCGACTCGGACGCAACCAGCAGCCGCTTTGCCTCCGCCACCGACACGGTGCGCTTTTTGGTTTTTTTGGGCATAAAATCGCCGAATATGCTGCCTATATTTATGCTGCCACCCCCCGCGCCGAGGTCGAGCGACTTCGGCTCGTCGGGTACGGTTATGTCTACGGGCAGGTGGTCGAGCCGCCCCGAATTGAGCTCGTCCTTAAGGGTGGTCTTTGTGATGTTTTCGGGCAGGTTCTGTTTGGACGCAAGCAGCGAGTCGGCTATAAGGTTTATCGCCGAGGCCTTGGCTTTTTCCTCCACGTCGCGGTAGCGCTCCTCCTTGACAAGGCGGATTGCGACCTCGACCAAATCCCTCACCATAGATTCCACGTCACGCCCGACATATCCCACTTCGGTATATTTCGTCGCCTCGACCTTCAAAAAAGGCGCTTTGACAAGCTTTGCCAAACGGCGGGCGATTTCGGTTTTGCCCACTCCCGTCGGGCCTTTCATTATAATATTTTTGGGCGTAATTTCTTCCCTGTCCTCGGCGGAAAGGCGGCTTCTGCGGTAGCGGTTTCTTAGGGCTATCGCCACGGCTTTTTTAGCCTTCGTCTGCCCGATGATATATTTGTCAAGCTCGGACACTATTTGCTTAGGCGTCATAATCAAAGCTCCTCCACCGTTATATTGCCGTTTGTAAAAATGCAAATCGTGCTGGCTATTTCAAGCGATTTGCGCACTATTTCTTTTGCCGGAAGATTGGTGTTTTCAATAAGCGCCTTCGCCGCGGCAAGGGCGAAATTTCCCCCGCTGCCTATGGCGCACACGCCGTTTTCGGGCTCGATAACGTCGCCGCTGCCCGAGAGCATCATAAGGTTTTCCTTGTCGGCGACAATCATCATTGCCTCCAGCTTGCGCATCATTTTGTCGTTGCGCCAAAGCTTGGCGAGCTCAACCGCCGAGCGCCTGAGGTTCCCGCTGTATTTTTGAAGCATGGACTCAAATTTTTCGGTCAATGTAAAAGCGTCGGCGACGGTGCCCGCAAAACCGACCACCACTTGGTCGTTGTAGACGCGCCGCACCTTGACGGCGTTGCCTTTTAGGACTACGTTCTGCCCCTGCGTCACCTGCCCGTCCCCCGCGACGGCGATTTTTCCGTCGCGCATAACGGCGCAGATGGTCGTGCCCTTCAATGTATCGGCAAAAACTTGCGACATATTTTATTCTCCTTTTAACGTGTTTTCAAGTGAAACCAGCGCGCGCTTGCCGTAAGCGGCTTTCTTCTGTCGTTTGTCAAAAAATTTTTCCGTAAGCGGCGGCAAAATGCCGAAATTGGCGTTCATCGGCTGAAAATTGTTGTTTGGCGAGGAAATATAATCAGCTATCGCTCCAATCATAGTTTTATTTTCAAATTCTGTCAACGGTTTGCCC
>DAITPX010000281.1:0-1639 GCA_036833365.1 Clostridia bacterium
GATAATCATAATGACCAGCAACGTGGGCACGGGCTACGAAAAATCCATGCCGCGCTTGGGCTTCGACCAATCGGGCTCCACGCAGTACGACCAGATGAAGGAAAAAATGATGGACGCGCTCAAGCAACACTTCAAACCCGAGTTCCTCAACAGGGTGGACGACATAATAGTATTCCACAGCCTCTCGCAGGACGAGATTTACCAAATCGCCGAAATCCTCACAAAAAATCTCTCAAAACGCCTTGCCGAGCACGTCAGCCTCGGTTTTACCAAGGAAGCCGTCGGTTTGCTCGCCCAAAAAGGCTACGACAAGGATTACGGCGCCCGCCCGCTCAAACGCGCGATTCAACGGCTTGTGGAGGATAAGCTGTCCGAAAAGCTGCTCGACGGCAGCATAAAAACCGGTGACAACATAACCGTAACGGCAAAGGAAGGCAAGCTCGACTTTTCAAAGCAGTAAAAATTTACGCAAAAAGGAGAAGACAACCATGAAAATCGAAATTATTTCACGCGAGTACAAAATGACCGACAGGCTCGAATCCATTTTAACAAGCAAAATCAACCGTTTGGATAAATACTTTCCAAACAAGGAAACTCCCGTCAAAATCGTGCTCAACGGCGACGAAAAGCGCGCCAGAATGGAAGTATCCATTCTTTACCACGGCACGCAAATCCGTTCCGAGGTGACGGGTGACACGATGTATTACATCATTGACGAAATCCTGCCCAAGCTCGAGCGCCAAATCGTCAAGTACCGCGGCAAGCTCAACGAGCGCTACAAAATGCCCGCCGTCCAGAAAGACGACTATATGTTTACCTCCGAGGTTGTTCAGGACGACGGATACAGCATCGCCAAAACCAAAAAATTCCCCATCCAAAAAGTCGAGCTCAAGGAAGCCGTCGAAAGCCTCGAAATGCTCGACCACGATTTTTATCTGTTCGTCAACGAAGCGACAAACAACGTCGAGGCGGTCTACCGCAGGAAGGACGGCTCAGTCGGGCACCTTCAGCCTTATGTAGAATAATTTTTTATTTTCCGGGAACAAATGCTTGCTCGCAAGTGCATTTTGCGACACCGGCAAAAAGGTATAATATTCCGCGGCTTGCCGCGGAATGCGCCAAAGGCGCGGGTGCAGGCTTGTCCTGCTGTATAATACCTTTCTATAGAAAAGAAAAAAGAGCCGTGGTTCGGCTCTTTTTTTATTGCACAAAATCGTTTTAAACCGCGGCGCGGCTTTTTCGCGCTCAAACAGAAAGTGCAAGCCCTTTAGCCGCCGTAAAAACGCTTACTTGTCGTAAAAATTCTCCACCGACATATAGTCGAAGTCCACCGCGTCCACAAAGTCTTCGGGGCGGAACTTGACAAAATTGAATTTCTCGAGGTTGTCAAAGTGGTATTTCGTAAACACGGGAGATGGCAAGTCCAACTCGTGGCATATGTCGCGCAGCACCTCGAGCGAGTTTTGCATATTAAGCGGCAAGGCGTTTCGGGCGACCTTATCGCGGGTTATTTTTTCTCTGCTCACGGTTTTAAGCCAAAAATTCATATAGTTTCACCTTAACCAAAATTTTATCAGCAACGGAAATGTTTTGCAACTCCCTGCGCCAAAAAACTTGCGCTTTAAATATTTATTTGTTA
>DAITPX010000282.1:0-1622 GCA_036833365.1 Clostridia bacterium
ATAAAGACAACTATTATAATAATACATTTGACGTTTTTGTCAAGTTTTTTCGCCGGCAGGCACGCTTATTTTAACAAATTTTATATATTTATTAAATTTATTCTCATTAAAAAAGCCCTACGTAACCGTCGGGCTTTCATAATATCAAAATCTAAAATTTATCTTAGAGGAATTGTGGCTAGGTAATTTATGTCTTTGCGCTTTGCCGAATCGCCCTCGGCGAGCACGCAGGCTTTTTTATAAACCGTGCCGCCGCACATTCCGACGATTTTTTCGCAGGCCGCCAAGCTGTTGCCCGTGGACACAACGTCGTCGATTATGCCGACTTTCTTGCCCTTAAGCAGTTCCGCGTCGTGCTTGCTGATGTAAAGGTGCTGCGCTCCGCCCGTCGTTATGGAGCGGACCTCGACGTCCAGCCCGTCCTGCATGTACAGTTTTTTGGACTTGCGCGCCACCGCGTAATAATCCTGACCCAAAATCCTCGCCACGCAGTGCGTCAATTGAAGCGCCTTGGATTCGGGCGTAAACAAAACGTCGCAGTCGGCCACAAAGGGCGCGAGGTGTTTGGCGCAGTGCTCGGTAAGCGCCTGCGCTCCGTGCAGGTTGAAAAAGCAAATGTTGATGCCACTGGGCAAAGAC
The DNA here is from genome assembly GCA_036833365.1 of Clostridia bacterium. Taxonomy (GTDB): domain Bacteria; phylum Bacillota; class Clostridia; order Christensenellales; family CAG-314; genus JAQUSX01. The sequence goes on from DAITPX010000282.1 coordinate 640, forward strand.
AGTATGGGCAGGTACTCTTCCCTGCCCGCTATGTTCACCTTGTAAAATTTGTCTTGCATAATAAATTTTTCTCCTCTATAAGTACTTGGACAAAACTTCTACAAAACGCATATATTCGTCCAAATTCTTTTGTTCTACCGCTCTTTTAACGCAGGTGTTGGCGTGTTCCATCAAAATAAGCTTGGTCAGCTTGTCGATGGCGCCGCGAATCGCGGTGAGCTGAAGCAGCACCTCGTCACAATTTTTCCCTTCGGCGACCATCTGCCTTACGCCCCGTATATGGCCTTCCACGGTGGCCAGCCTGTTGTCGATTTCGGTTCCGTTTCGCTGAATCCCGTTCATTCCTTAATCTCCTCAAAATTAAACTTTTTCGGCACTTTAGTATGGTACTACCGTTATTGTAAAATGTCAAGGCAATTTAAAACCGCACTATTGACAACGCAGCACATTTGCTTTATATTAAAGGCGGAGCCTTTTTGCAAACTCACGCGCTGTCGCTTTTAACGAAGGCGCGGGTGCGATTTCAGGGAGGGTTTTTAATGAATCGCAATAAAAAATATGATTTGTCCGACTACAAAAAACGCCTGCACACCGTCAACATGAAGCGCATAACCTTTTTTTCGCTCGTCCTGACGGCTGTAGGTGTGGGAGGGTTCGTTTTAATTAACATTTACGCCGGCCCGAAAATCCCGTCCTCTCCGTGGTGGATGTGGCTGGCGGGCACGGTCGCGACGTTTTTCTTCTTTTTCGTGCATGAAATTCTGCACGCCGCGGCGTTTATTTTTATCGGCGGTTCAAAGACGCAGGACATAAAATTCGGCTGCAATTTCGCGCAGGGCTTTTTGTACTGCACAAGCGTACGCCCGCTCAAACGAAACGCCTATATCGTGACGATTTTGTTCCCGTTTATCGTGACCTTCTTGGCGGGACTGGCGCTGTCGCTTTTTCAGGGGCATTTGGCGTGGCCGATTGCCGCGGGCATA
>DAITPX010000283.1:0-1621 GCA_036833365.1 Clostridia bacterium
GCCGTTCCGCTCAACCTTTTGGGCAAAAACAACAAAGCCGACCATATCGTAACGGGCCATTGGGCGCAGGCGAACTACAAGGCGGGGCTCAAGTACGGCGACATCGCGGTAGCGGGCACCAGCGAAGACAAAAACTTCACCTACACCCCCGATTTCAAAATCCGCAAAGACGCAATGTACGTTCAAATCACCACCAACAACACGATTTACGGAACGCGTTTTTCCAAAAAAATCGTTTCCGACGTACCGGTAGTGGCCGACATGTCCAGCAACATCCTCTCCGAACCATATAACGTATCGGATTACGGCGTAATTTTCGCGGGCGCGCAAAAGAACATGGCGTGCGCGGGCCTCACCGTCGTAATCGTCCGCAAAGACCTTCTGGACGAATCGCTCGTTCACCCGTGGTGCCCCAACATATTGCGCTGGCACGTCCACGCGGCGAAAAAGAGCATCTTCAACACTCCCCCGACATACATAGTTTACGTTTTGAAAACGATGCTCGAATGGCTCAAAAAATTCGGCGGCGTGGAAAAAATTTACGAACAAAACAAATACCAGGCCAAACTTGTCTACGACGCAATCGACAACAGCAAAATTTTTGTCAACCCTGTCAAAAACCCCGAAGACCGCTCGCTCATGAACATCATATTCTCCACGGGCAACGCCGACCTCGACGCAAAATTTGTCAAAGAGGCTACCGCGAACGGAATGCTTTACCTCAAGGGCCACCGCTCCACGGGCGGCATGCGCGCAAGCCTCTACAACGGCATGACCAACGAAGGCGCTCAGTACCTTGCGGAATTTATCAAAAAATTCGACAGGGAAAACAAAAACGCTTAAATTTTAATTTACATTTCGCCTGCAAAAAAACGGAGGCAAAGCAAATGGCTGCAAACATAGAAGCGATTCAAAAGGTGCTCTGCGCCCTCGAGGGGCTGGACGTCGAAAGCAGGTATGTGTTTAACGGCGACTGCCTTTACTGCGACGCGAAGCCGGTGGGTTGGATAGCGGACAACTGTTTTTATCTCAAAAACACCGGCAAAAACATCCCCGGCACCGAGCGGTTTCCGCTTGAAGCCGCCGACTGCAAGCCCAAGCCCTCGTTTATCATTCCCGAGGCCGAATACGAAAAAGAAATTTTCAAACGTTTGATTCAGGCGACCGCGGACGCCCTCCCTGATAAGGAAAAACGCTGGTAAGGGCGCCAGGTTAGTTTAGGTTTGAAAAACCTTATATGCGGAAGGCGAAAGCGCTTCCCTAAATATCAAGAAAAGGAAAAGAAATAATGACAAAAAACATTTTGACGCTGTCCTCGATAAGCCCCCTGGCGGCCGAGGCTTTGGGAAATGGGTATAAAGTGGCGGAAAAGGCCGACATGCCGGAAGGTATTTTGGTAAGGGCCTTTGAAATGAAGGACTACGAAATCGACAAAACCGTAAAAATAGTGGCCCGCGCGGGCGCGGGCGTAAACAATATCCCGCTGGATAAATACGCCGCCAAAGGCATCGTCGTCTGCAACACCCCCGGCGCAAACAGCAACGGCGTAAAAGAGCTCACCATTTTGGCGCTCCTGCTCTGCGGGCGCGACGTGTTTAACGGAATCCAATGGACGCAAGGC
>DAITPX010000284.1:0-1596 GCA_036833365.1 Clostridia bacterium
TGTGCTATTCCCTTGACAAAGGGAATTAATCGCATTACAATAAAAAATGCGTCAGGCAAAACCAAAATTTTTTACTTTTTTTACGGAGGATAATATGTTAAGCAGCCCGTTGCGCTCGATTAAAATTTTTGCGGGAAACGCTTCCAAAGCTTTGGCGGAGGCGATTGCCACAAAACTAGAATTGCCGCTCGGAGACATGGAAGTCTCGCAGTTTTCAGACGGCGAAGTAGCAGTCAACATACGCGAAACCGTCCGCGGATGCGACGTTTTTTTGATTCAGTCGACTTCCGCGCCCGTCAACGACAATCTGATGGAACTGCTGGTAATGATTGACGCGTTCAAGCGCGCCAGCGCCGACAGAATCACGGCTGTTATACCATATTTCGGCTACGCGCGGCAGGACTGGAAGGCCCGCGCGAGAGACCCTATCACCGCCAAGCTGGTCGCCGACCTCATCACCGAGGCGGGCGCGGACAGGGTGCTGACGATGGACCTCCATTCGCCGCAGCTTCAGGGCTTTTTCAACATACCCCTCGACCACCTTTTGGGGAACGCGGTTTTGTCAAAGTATTTTATCAAAAACGGATATAAAAACGACGACCTCGTAATCGTCGCGCCCGACGTGGGCTCGGTCAAGCGCGCTAGGGCCATGGCGACGAAATTTAACGCGCCGATAGCCATAGTGGACAAGCGCCGCCCCAAGGCCAACGTGATGGAGGTTATGAACATAATCGGCGACGTGCAGGACAAGGTCTGCATAATGATAGACGACATAATCGACACCGCGGGCACGATTACCCAAGGCGCGGCCGCGCTTATGGAAAAGGGCGGGGCTAAAAAAGTTGTCGCCTGCTGCTCGCACGGCGTTTTGTCGGGGCCCGCGATTCAGAGGATAATGGACAGCCCGCTGGAGCAGGTGGTTATATTGGACACGATACAGCAGCCGCCCGAAAAGCTTTGCCCCAAAATCATTCAGGCGCCCACGGCGGACCTGTTCGCCGACGCAATCGAAAGGATTTACACTCACCTGTCCGTCTCCAAACTCTTTGAGTAGATACGTATAAACCCGAAAAATTCGGTCAATACTCCTGTTACTAAAAAAGTAACGGGAGTTTTTTTATGGGAAAAATTATTTTGGCGCTGCTGTTGCTGCTGGCATTGATTTTCGCCATGCCGGGCAGTTTGGCGTCTGCGCTCGAGGCCGAGGGTACATACTACGTTTACGCCGAACGGGGAGAAACAAACCTCGGCGGATTTTACGAAACAACCTGCGGCCTCGAGGCGGCGAAAGAAACCGTCGGAAAAATTTTCGGCATGACCTACAAAACCGACGCCGAAAGCGTGGGCGCCCTGCTGAAAAAACTGCGCCTTGAAATTGTTTCCGAGGCCGTCGTCGAGGGGATGGCGGTTGTTTACGGATATTCGCCCCTTGTCGAGGGCGGCGTAAGGATAGGCGGCAGACCGGTTAACATTCAGATTGCCGTCAGGGGAAACGACGTTTTTTTGGGAAGCCCGATTTTGCTTGGGAGCTACTAAAAAAATTTTACTTACTGTGTTTAAGAAAACATCAAATGCCAATAATCGAAACAAAAGATA
>DAITPX010000285.1:0-1589 GCA_036833365.1 Clostridia bacterium
GGTGTTATTTTAGCGAAATTTAAAACAAAACCGTTATCTATTTTATGAATAATTTTCAGTTCTATTCGGCCGCGTTTTACTCCGGCCGCCTCTTCCGCTTGCTTATTAAAAGAAAACCAAACAAAAAGGCCCGAATTTCGGCCCTTTTTGTTTGGTTTTATTAAATTATCGGCATAAAAACAAAGCTGCGCCGCCTCTTGGCGAATACCTAGATAAAAATTATTTCATATTCCTCGCTATCATTTCCTGCACCGCGAATGAAATCACGTCGTCGGCGTATTTGCCGGGGCCGAAACCCGCGTCGTAGCCGAGCTCCTTGGCCAGCTCGTGCGTTATGCGCGCGCCGCCGCAAATCAAAATCACCTTGCTTCTCAAGCCGTCGGCTTCGAGCAGCTCCACCAGCTCCGTAAGGTTTGCGATATGGATGTCCTTTTGCGTCACGGTCTGCGACACCAAAAGGATGTCGGCCTTAATTTCCTTCGCCTTGGCGATAAATTCCTCGTTGGGCACCTGGCTGCCCATGTTGAGCGCCTCTATCATATCGTAGCGTTCCAGCCCGTAATGCCCCGCAAAACCTTTGCGGTTCATAATCGCGTCTATGCCCACCGTGTGGGCATCGGTTCCCGTGGAAGCGCCGATTACGACTATTTTCCTGCCGAAATTTTGGCGTATAAACTCGTTGGTTTCCTCCATGCCCATGGTGGTGGACTCAACCGTTTTGACCACTATGTCGTCGTAGTTGACGTCGTGTGTGCAGCTGCCGTAAACGACGTAGAAGGTAAAGTTGTCGTCCAGCGTTTTTGAGAGGGCGACGTTAGGCTCTATTAAGCCCATTTTCTGCGAGTAAATCCGCGCGGCTTCGGTGCCCTTTTCGTCGTTTTTGACGGGGAAGGTAAAGCTCAGCTGAACCTTGCCGTCGTTCATCGTGTCGCCGTAGGGGCGCAATTTTTTTGTGTTCAGGGTGGTGTCGAAATTCTTTTTCGACATGTCATATAAGCCCGAGCTCATGCTTTCGCCTCCCGTCCCGTCATTATCGGAATAAACGGGTTGAAATAGATTTCCGATTTAGCCACCACGCCTTCAAGGCCCTTTCCGCCGTTTTGGGGGCGCTTGATGTCGGCGAACACCCCTCGCTCGAGCGAGTTGAACAGCTTGTATTTTTCGATATCCTTAAGGAGCTCGGCGGCTTTTTCCAACACCTCGTTCGCCCTGCGCTCGATAAAGCCGCCCTTGACGAATTCGATTTCGCTGCCGAAGTCTGCCATGGTGTTAAAAATATACTGCGCGTTTTCAATTGCCAGCGCCCTGTCCGACATAAACGGCGTGTGGATAGCCTCCGTCATCATGCCCAAAAGGTGGATTTTTTGCCCCGTCGCTATCGTTACGACATTGAAGAGCGCGTCCTGAATGTGCCCGCGGAAGATGTTGCCCGTCATGTATTTTGTAGGCGGCATATATTTAAGTGGCGCTTTGGGGAAAATTTCCCTCGCCATCTGCGCCTGCGCCAGTTCCATCAAAAATCCGTTTTTTACCTCGGGGTTAATCTCAAAAGCGTGCCCCAGCCCCATCTGCTCCTCGGGCAGCCCCGC
>DAITPX010000286.1:0-1040 GCA_036833365.1 Clostridia bacterium
AATTTGCGTATACTTGCATTCGGTATAACTTTCCGCTTAATAACACGCGCGCCGATTTTTGCGCGCGCGGCGCAAGCGGTTGTGTTATAATGATAATTAGTTAAACGAAAATCTTGCGCGCGGGGCGCGATATAATTTAAAAAGGCGAAAAAAATGACGATTGAGGAAATGAAAAAAGAGCTGAGGGGCTTTATCGGCAGCGACGGAAAAATTTGCGGCATGCCGACAAAAACAAAACGCGAGCTGATGGTCGCCGCGATTGTGGCAAGCGCGGTTCAGCCCGACAGGGCTTATACCGAAAAGGAAATAAACGAGCTGATACTAAGCCAAATTTCTTTCGGCGACTATTGCACGGTGCGCCGCGATTTAATCGACTTCGGCTTTATGTCGCGCAAAGAAAACTGCACCGAATACAGGCTGGTTACAAAGAAACCGAACCTTTCGGCTTATAATTTGGTTATAGACTGACTTATAACAATTTGAAACGCAAAAAACTCTTGAAGCTTTCAAGAGTTTTTTGCGTTATTTGCCTTAGTTTTTTTATGCGGAATTATGCACCGAAACCCTGTCGGCAGAAATGCGTATGCCTCTCGCGTTTAGTTTCACAATGGTTTTAATATACGGCCGTATAAAAATTTATAAATTTTGCCCGCGGTTAGCGTATTTTCGCATTCGTCGGGCGGGCGTATTATGAACTTGCACAAATAATCGCCGTTAAGCGCCGACGACTCGATTTCGCCTTCAAGCTCCATGCCCAACGCCGCCTCCCAAAAAATTTTGATATGCCCCAAACTGCAATGGCAGATAGTTTTTGACACCTCGCCTTCTTCCTGCAAAATCGACATCCTCGCAAACCGGCAATGGCATGCGTAATATCTTTTCATTTTAGGGTCTTTTTCTTTAAGGTATTTATTGTTTCGCACGGAATGGCGACGGCTGCGATTTTGTCGCCGTCCCTTGCGCCATAAAGCAAAAACGGCTGCGACAGCACAAAATCATACACGCTTTTATCCACGGGCTGTCCGTGAAAATCTTCGCCG
>DAITPX010000286.1:1118-1576 GCA_036833365.1 Clostridia bacterium
CCTTATCCGCGGCTCCACCATTTCGTCAAAACGCCTTAGAAAAATCCTCATAATATTATTGAGGCGGTTTTCTTCCATATCGTCGGCGGGGATTATGCCGTCGATAATTTTGTCCCACATAGCCTGCCCTAGGGCTTTGACCGTCTCTTCAGGCAGAGCTCGCATTACGTTAACGTTTTGATAAGGTATCGAGTTTATTCCCGCCATAATATCGACGGCCATATCCGCCCTCCCGTTTCATTAAAATAAATCAAAAAGCCGCGAAAGCTGAAAATTAAATTTCGCGGCGGTTTTCAAGCGCTTTTTGCAGCGTCACTTCGTCGGCGTATTGCAGCTCGCTGCCGATGGCGATGCCCTGCGCCAGCCTCGTCACCTTTATGCCCATGGGCTTAATCAGCCGCGCCAGATACGCCGCCGTCGCCTCGCCCTCGACGTCGGGGTTTGTGGCGATGATGACT
>DAITPX010000287.1:0-1561 GCA_036833365.1 Clostridia bacterium
AGTACGAAGGCGTGGACGGCGAAAACGTCCTTCTGGGCATTTACGACGTGTATTAAAATTTTTTATTTGCGGCAAAAGGCGGGATATTACCGCCTTTTTTGCCGTAGGATAAAATTGGGTTAAAAAAAGCCTTAACCCGACAAAAACCGACCCCGCGCGGCGCGGTTTCTTTACATAAATTGTGCTTGACAAACAAAAAATGCCGTCGTCACATTATCAAAAACTAAACGAGGTTATTGAAAAGACGCAAACCGACACGCTCAGCGGCCTTACGACGCAGGAAGCCCAAAGCAGGCTTTTGCGCGACGGCGAAAACGTCTTGACAGGCAAAAAGAAAAAGTCGATTATCAGGCGGTTTTTCGAGCAGTTTAAGGACACTATGGTCATAATCCTGCTTTTCGCGGCTTTTCTATCTCTGGTCATCGCCATTTACAACCACCGCACAGGCGCCATGGCGGGCGGCGAAGTGATAGAGGAGTATCTGGAGCCCGTCATAATAATGCTCATAGTTATTCTCAACGCCGTTCTGGGCAACGTGCAGGAAGCCAAGGCCGAAAAGTCGCTCGAGGCGTTGCAGAAAATGTCCGCGCCGCATGTGCGCGTAATCCGCGACGGCAAAATATCCGTTTTGGAAGTTTCGCAGCTGGTCGTGGGGGACATAATAATAGTCGAGGCGGGGGATATGGTTCCCGCCGACGCGAGGCTGATAGAGTCGGCCAGCTTAAAAATCGACGAATCGGCCCTGACGGGCGAATCCGTGCCGGTGGAAAAGGATTACCTTACAATTTGCAGCGAAAACAGCCCCACCGGCGACAGGGTCAATATGATATTTTCCGGCTCTCCCGTAAGCTACGGCAGGGCAAGGGCCGTGGTTACGGCTACGGGCATGAAAACCGAAATCGGCAAAATCGCCTCCCTGCTTTCAAACGAGGAGGAGACCAAAACGCCGCTTCAGCTAAAGCTGGAGTCGCTGTCAAAGTATCTGGGCTTCATCTGCCTTTTCGTTTCGCTTATCGTTTTCGCGGTGGGCGTTGTCGAAGGGCTTATTATGAGGGGCCCCAACGACAAGCTTTTGGACATATTTATGAAATATTTCATGACCGCTGTTTCCTTGGCGGTGGCGGCAATCCCCGAGGGGCTGCCCGCAATCGTCACCATAGTTTTGGCGAGGGGCGTGGCGCGCATGGTTACGCGCAACGCAATCGCGCGCAAGCTGCCTGCGGTTGAAACGCTCGGCAGCGCGTCGGTCATCTGCTCGGACAAAACGGGCACGCTGACGCAAAACCGCATGACCGTGGTCAAATGCTATTCGGGCGACTCAATCGAGTCCATGCCCGCTGTGGGCGACGAAGCCAAAAATATGCTTATGCTGGCGACGCTCTGCTGCGACGGCGTTGTTTTGGAAGAAAACGGCGTCGACAGGCACATAGGCGACCCGACGGAAACCTCGATTATCGTGGCCGCCCGCACCTTAGGCATGCGTAAAGACGACCTCAACAAAAAATACCCCCGCAAATACGAAATACCCTTCGATTCCGACCGCAAGCTTATGACGACCGTC
>DAITPX010000288.1:0-394 GCA_036833365.1 Clostridia bacterium
CAAAGTATCAAAGTTTGCACAATCAAATCCAACGGCAAAACTCAAAAAATGAACACATTGCGCAATATGACGAAAAAGACAATCGTCTGCGCCAAACAGACGGCAAAAATCAGAGCAACAAAAATCAAAAGCTGCCTGTATTCGTTCAGCACCCCGTTATAACAGCAGTCGCAGCAAACCGCCTGCGCGTACGCCACGGCAAAAACGCAGATTGCCATTTGGATAAGCGCGAAAAAAATAAAGTAAAGTACGCCCAAAAACCCCAGTACGGCGAAAATCTCGAAGGTAAGCGCACCCAGCGCAATCCCGCGCAAAAAGGTAAGTATAAAGCAAATCCAGGCTATTTTGGAGCTTAAGCCCAGCGCCACCGCCGCCGCGAACAAAAGCAAATTGG
>DAITPX010000288.1:404-1555 GCA_036833365.1 Clostridia bacterium
AAAAAATACGCTCCCGAAGCCGCCGCGTATCAAAACCTCCAAAAAAGCGTCGGTTTTCATGCAGAAATTTTGCGTTTTGCTTTCCAAAATACAGCCCAGAATCACGCCCGCAACCATAGCCGCGGCGTGAAAAATAAACAGCGTCTTGTACCGCAAAAGGTAATATTCCAGGCCGTAAAAAATTTTAGAAAAAAAACGGTTCATATTATTTAATATGACCGTCTTTTACGCGTTATGTTTAGTTTTCAAGCATCCATTGCGCCAAAATGCCGTATCCTTTCGTCGGGTCATTGACAAAAACGTGCGTCACCGCCCCCGCGAACCTGCCGTTCTGTATTATCGGGCTGCCGCTCATGCCCTGCACAATGCCGCCCGTGGAGTCGAGCAACCGCTCGTCGGTTATCCTGATGACAAGCCCTTTGTCGCTTATCGTGCTCTGCGCGAAAACCCTTACAATCTCGATATCGAACAGCTCGGGGTTGCAGCCGTCGATTGTGGACAAAATCTGCGCCTTTCCGGGTGTGATTTGGTAGACCGTCGCCACGTCGTAAAGCTTGGTCTGCATGTTCGACGGAATTTTTGTGATGTTGCCGTAAACGCCGTACGCGTTGTTGACGTAAATGCTGCCTATGGGCTTGTCGATGTCGAAAACGCCCTTAAGCTCGCCCGCCTGCCCTTTTTCGCCCTTGACCACGCCGTTGATGTTGCATTCATAAATGGTTCCGCTGCCCACCTTTACAATTTGCTTGTCTTGCGACAAAATCGGGTGCCCGAGGCAGCCGAATTGCAAATTTTTGCGGATATAAGTCATAGTGCCTATCCCGCTCGAGCTGTCCCTGGCCCAAAGCCCCAGCTTGTAGTTTTTGGACAAAACGTCCTGCTTAGGCGCCACCTTGACCTGATAGTTTTGCCCGTCGCGCACATAATTTATCGTCAGCTCGCGTCCTTGCGACTCATCGATAACGCGCGTAAGGGTGTTTACGTTGTTAATTTTTATGCCGTCGATTGAGGTTATGAGGTCGCCTATGCAAATTCCCGCGTTCCTTGCGGGCGAAACCACCCCGTCGGGCGAAACAAAATCGTTCAGCCCAACCACGGAAACGCCGTTGCCGTCGATTGTTATGCCGATGGGAAACCCGCAAAGATAGACC
>DAITPX010000289.1:0-1554 GCA_036833365.1 Clostridia bacterium
TCTGTGGCAGTTGTCGCAGCGGATATAGCCTTTTTCCTCGATATTCCCCAAAATCCCGCTTGGGATTTCCATCTGGCAGCCGCCGCAGCGGTTTTCGACCAGCGGCACGAACGGCGGGTAAATCCCCTGCCCCTTGATATTATTGTAGTGCCTCAGCGCGTCGGCGTCTATGCCCTTTTCAAGATTTTTCAGTTCGGCGCTCAGCTTCTGCATTTCGGGCATGCGCTCGCCGCTTTCCTTTTCATAAGCCGCTCGGCATTCGTCGTACTGCTTTTTCGCCTGCGGAATCCTGTTTCGGAAGCTGTCGTACCTCGACGCAATCGAGCCTATTTCCCTCAAAAGGTCGTTCACCTCCATTTCGGTGGACTGAAGCGACCTCGCCAAATCGTCGGTTTTTTTGCGCAGATAATTTATTTCGTCGAGGTTTATCGAGGTTTCGACGTTTTTTTCATATTCGCCGACTAGCCTGAGCTTTTCGGCAAAAGCCTGCGAAAGCCCCGCCAGCAGTATATTGATTTCCTTGGAGCGCTGCTCCATTTTTCTGAACGAATTTTCCGCGTCGCGCAGATACCCGCTTAGCTGGCGCCCGCGTTTTTTGCTTTCGGAGTCGTTTAATTCCTTTTGAATCTGCCTGAGCTTTCCGTCAACTTCCTGATAGGCAAGCATTTTATCCATCATTTATCTATATCTCCTTTTTCGAGTAGTCCCGTTATTTTTTCCCGCGTCTTTTTCACTTCGGGGTCGGCGCATTTTTTCAAAACCGCGTCGCACAGCCTCAGCCTGCTTCCGAGGTATTTTTTAAAATCCTCCGAATACGCCGAAAGGTTCGTCCGCCCGAATTCGATTTCCGTTTCGGTCAGCTTGTCGCCGCCCTTGGACAAGTACATCAAATTATAGTACTTTCCGTCGTAAAAAAGATAATCGGTCTCTATTTTATAATAATTCTGAGCGAAAATTCTCAATTTGTCGGCGTTTTTCATGGGCTGGAGCACCAGCTTTTCAGGGAGCGCCGCCGCTTTTTTCAAAATTTCGGCTATCTCCGTTCCGCCCATTCCCGCGATAACGGCGCAGTCGGCTTCGACGCTCCCCAAGCCGTTTTGGCAAAGGAATTTCGCTCCGTTTTCGCCCGCCGCGGCCTCGCGCCAAAGCTTCTCGGCCTTACCGAGGCTTTGGCGGCTTATGTCGATAAAAACCACTTCCCGTGCCTTTCCCAAGGCGTAGGCGCTGCAGCCGATAATTCCGTGGTCGCAGCCCACGTCCGCCAAAACGCCGCATGGCGGGATGAGCTTCAAAATATTTTTCTGACGCTTTGTGAGCATCAGTCCAAATAATCCTTAAGTTTTTTGCTTTTGCTCGGGTTGCGCAGCTTGCGCAGCGCCTTGGCCTCTATCTGGCGGATGCGTTCGCGCGTAACGTTAAATTCCTTCCCCACTTCCTCCAGCGTGCGCGGCCTGCCGTCGTCAATGCCGTAACGGAGGCGCAGCACCATTTCCTCGCGCGGGGTAAGCTTGTGAAGCACGGTGATAAGCTGTTCGCGCAGCATGGTATACGCCG
>DAITPX010000290.1:0-456 GCA_036833365.1 Clostridia bacterium
CGCGCTCTTTTGCGCATCAGGGCGAAATTTAGTCGCGGTACCACCTGAATTTTTCATTTTTAAAGCCCGTCTTTTTGCAAGCAAGGTTTATCAAAATGAAAACTCTTTCGGCCTTTAACGGGGGCCGTCCGCAAAACGCTAATTTACTTAAAAACACTATGCTACGCATAGTATTATAGTTTTTGAATGGTTTGGATTTCTAGAACACTCTTAACCCTGCAAACCGTTAAGCTTTCACGTTTCGGGCTCCAAAGCGAATATAACCCCGCGCGCACCGCGCCCTTTCCACCAAGCGGGCGGCTCTCTGAACATGCCGCCGCGGAGCTTTAAACTTTTTCTCAGCCTTTGTTAAAAATTTTAGCACAAACGAACGATTAAATCAACCGTTTGGCGTATATGAATAGAGAGAGGGAAAAGTGTATTATGGACAGCAATAACAACGACAGAAGTTTTGAT
>DAITPX010000290.1:466-1554 GCA_036833365.1 Clostridia bacterium
AACGATTAAATCAACCGTTTGGCGTATATGAATTTTCTCCGTAATTGAAATAGAAATAAGGCACTTCGCCTACGATAATTGTTTCGGCGATAAGGACTTCGGTGGTATTGGTGACAACCGTCGAAGCCGTGGGTACCAGCACGCTGAAGCTTGTCACGACCTGAAGGTAGATTTTGTGCCGCGTTTGGTTTATCCCCGCCGACTCGAACTCGGAGGTAAACTTGCAGGTGACCTCTTCGAAGGGCCTTACGCCGATATTGACTTTAGGCCCCTTACCGACGAATATCGCCCAATTGCTCAGGTTGCCCAACGGTATGTCAATTCCGTCTTTGGTTATGCCCTCGATATTTTTTTCCACGTCGAAAATTAAAAGGCGCGCGAGGTTGTTGAGCAGCATGCTGTTTGCCGTAATGCTGGTTATTTTCCCCTGATTATCTTTTTCCATGGTGACGAAATCGCCGTAGCCGAAATTTTGCAGCGTATTCATCACCGATTTGTTTACGGCGAGGGTTGTGAGCGTTTTTATTTTCGCCGCCGAGTGGTTCATGATTTTCGGCGACATGGAGTTAAGTATCAAAAAGAAGGAGGCAATCAGGGCCGCCAATATCAAAACGGCCAGTATAATAGCTTTTTTGGATTTTTTCACGATACACCCTCAAGATATTATATTGGCCACGCTTTGTTTTTGCTACAAAAATAATGAATTTTAGGATATTTTCGTTAAGAATATGTTTCGGGGCGGAATTTTGTTACATTTTACGTAAAATAGCTCTTTTATAAAGTGGTTTTGCTTGGTTTTATAATATTTTAGGTATTTATAAATCAAGGCGAAGCCCCGCCGCCGATACCGCGATTTGCGGATTAATTTTGCAAGCGCTGTTTAAGTCTTTTTGGTTTTGGGGGTGAATATCAGCGCCGCGAGATAGCCGAACACTATCGCGGTGGATATGCCCATCGACGTCGCCTCCAGCCCGCCCGTGAGCGCGCCTATAATGCCCCTTTCCTCTATCGCTTTAACCGTCCCCTGCACAAGCGCGTAGCCGAAGCCGCTTATGGGCACGCTTGCGCCCGCGCCCGCGAATTTGATG
>DAITPX010000291.1:0-1544 GCA_036833365.1 Clostridia bacterium
AGCTTAAAGGGCTTTTTGCCGCGGAGTGTATAAAGGTCGCTGACGTATTTGTTTTCGGAAAAGTCGGTTTTTACAAGGCAGAAATACAGTTTTTTGTCAAAACGGCTTAAATTTATGGGGTAGACGAACCTACCGAAATGCTGGTAATCTACTTTTTTCATTTTAAAATCTCCTTTTTAAGGTAATTTTATTGTAACATATAAAGTCGGCTATTTCAAGGCGGCGCCTGTTGAAAGAAAATTTTTTGTGTGATATAATTTCCTTACACGGAGGTTTGAAATGTATTACAGCGTAAAGCACACGGCAAAAATAGATATCGGCACCCTGATTGAAAGCTACACCGAGGCCGATATGTTTGAAAACTGCTGCAAGGAATGCCCGAATTACGGCAAAATCTATGCCTGCCCGCCCTACGGCTTTGACAGAATGGATTTTTTGAGGCAATTTTCTCAGCTGGAACTCGTCGCGCTGCAACTTATTTTCGACAGAAAACTTGCAGGGAAAATATATTCCAAACAGGAAATCAAATTAATTTACGACAACATTCTCGCCCCCGAAAGGCGCGCTTTCGACGCGGCGCTTTTGGACGCCGAAAAAAGCTCGGGCGGCACCGCCCTCTATGCGGGCTCGTGCACACTGTGCGGCAAAAAGGAATGCGCGCGCGTAAAAAACCAACCCTGCCTGAATCCCGACAAAATGCGCTACAGCATAGAATCTTTGGGCGGCAACGTCGTTACGCTTGCAAGAGATTACCTCGGTGTGGAGATTCTTTGGGTCAAGGACGGCAAGCTGCCCGAATACCTGTTGCAGGTAGGCGGGATTTTGACAAAATAAAGTTTTAGAATGTTATCGCTTGTCGTTAAAAAAATTAACGCCGCATTTTAGAGATTTTTAAATTGCAAACTAGCAACGGCAAAAAAACTACCTTACCTTAAATTTTGATAAAATAAAAAATGAAGAAATTGATTTTTGTAAACGGCACTATGGGCGTAGGCAAAACCGCGACCTGCGAAAAGCTTTTGGATATTTTGCGGCCCGGGGTGTTTTTGGACGGAGACTGGTGTTGGAACATGCAACCATTTACCGTCAACCATGAAACGAAAGAAATGGTTTTAAACAATATCTCCTTTCTTTTGAACAGTTTTTTGAAATGCTCCGAATACGATTATATTATTTTCTGCTGGGTTATGCACGAGGAAGAAATTTTGACGGACATTTTGGACAGGCTCGACACTGCGGAGGCGAAAATCTTCAAGTTTACGCTCATTGCCGGCAAAGAGGCTTTGTCAAAGCGGATTTCAAATGACGTCGCCGCGGGGCGCCGAGAGAAGGATAGTTTGGAGCGAAGCTTGGAAAGAACCGCCTTGTACGATAAAATGAATACGATGAAAATTGACGTAAGTGAAATATCTCCCGAAAGGGCCGCGCGCCTTATCGCCGACCTTGTAAACCGTTAATCAAATATCATTATAAAATTAAAAAGGCGGTAAATTTAGTGTGAACCCGAAAAAGCAGACAGATAAATAAAAGACACTATGGTAGTA
>DAITPX010000292.1:0-1537 GCA_036833365.1 Clostridia bacterium
GCAAGGGCGAAAAGGTTTAAATTCGATGAGCTGTATATCGAGCTCGAGGGCGACCTGGACCCCGACGGATTTATGGGCAAAGCCCCCGATGTCAGAAACGGCTTTCAGGAAATCCGCTACAAGCTCAATTTCAAAACGAGCGAAAGCCAGGAAAACGCCGAAAAATTTGCCGATTTTATCGAAAAAAGATGCCCCGTGGGCGATATCGTCTCCAACGGCGTCAAGCTTGTAAGAACGGGCGTCGTAAGAGACTGACAAGGCCTTTTTAACGAACCAAACGGGACGAAGCTTTTTCGCGGCTGCAAGCGTGAATCCTGACATTAAACCCATTTTTTAAAAAACGAAATTTCCCATAAAAAACGGCGTCGTTAAAGGCGCCGTTTTGGATTATAAAACGCTAATTTTTTAAGGCCGCCGCAAAGCAGGGCTTCCATTACATCTCAATTTCTAAGTAAAAGCGAATAACCGCCTGACGACGGGTTTTGTCGTTTGGGAAATTCGCTTCTTTTTTAAAGAAATTTTTAGCAAAATTTTACGTCTTTGCGCAATTAAATGTCAAAGCTCAAAAACTTACTTTTTCGCCCGGCCGCCGCTAAGGACTTCGCTGTCGTATGTAAAAACCAGTTTTTCCTTTTGCCCTGCTACGGCGCGGGCGTCGCAAATGAGCTTGTTCATATATTCGCCGAGGGTATAAACGTCTTTCCAAAGGGTGTAGCCGAGGCTGCCGGGAATGGTGTTGATTTCGTTTATGTACCACGCCTCGCCGTTCACCAAAAAGTCCACGCGGGCGCAGCCGTTTATCCCCAGCGCGTTGCAGACGCGGGACGCAGCCTCTTTTATTTCCTCGACGAAAACGGTTTCGCGCGGCGGCTCGTGCTTTTCGCCGCTGAGGTATTTGTCGCCGAACGAAAGTATTTCGCCGCTCGAAACGGGGCGGAATACGTCGGAAACCTCGCCGCAAAGGTAGCAGCAGTTCGCTTCGCGGGCGTCGGGAAGGGCTTTTTCTATCAGCACCGAGTTGTCGAAAGCGAATGCGACGGACAGCGCTTTTTCCAGTTCCTCCGCGCCGCCCGCGACCGAAATGCCTATCGACGAGCCCAGCGAGCAGGGCTTAATGACCAGCGGAAAGGTAAGCTCGGGGCCCAAAACCACGCCGTCGGAGTCGTAGCTTTGTTTTGTCACAAGCGCCGCGGGCAAAACGGGGAGCTCGAGCGAACGGAAAAGCCGCTTTGAGAGCATTTTGTCCATGCCTATCGCGCTTGCCGCGACGCCCGAGCAGGTATGCGGAACGCCCGCCAGCTGGAGCAAGCCCTGAACCGAGCCGTCCTCGCCGTTTACGCCGTGAAAGCACAAAACCGCCTCCGACACGGCGAAAAGCGGGAAAAGGAATATGCCGAGCTTGGCGAAAACCCGCCTGTCGTTGGGCAGGAGAACGACGGGCACAAACGTCGGAAACGCCTTGCGCCCCTTGTACTCGCGCGGCGTGAGCGTCTTTTTGACGTACCACCACTTATTGTTTTGGTCTATGTAAATTTTC
>DAITPX010000293.1:0-1534 GCA_036833365.1 Clostridia bacterium
CCTGGCCGCCAGTTTCGCTATGGTCGATTTGCCGCCGCCCGACGGCCCGATCAGCGCGGTGACTTCGCCCTGCCTGGCAGTGAAGCTTACGTCTTTGAGCACCGTTTCGCCCGAATTGTAGGCAAACCCCACGTTTTCAAAGACGATATCGTACCCGTCCGACGAAAAAGCGTTTTCGCCGCCCAAGACGGGATAATTTTCTATTTCTTTCATGACGGCCGCGAGGTTTTGCAGCGCGCCGTTCAGCGGGTCATAAAGCCGCGACACAAGCAAAAGGTACATAAAGAAGGTTAACACGTCGGTTTCGCCCGCTTTGAGCAAAAATCCTCCCGCCAAAGCGACGGTGGCTATGCCGAGCTTTAAAAGCATTCCCGCGGTCACGACAAACATCGCCGTGCCCAATTCGCTTTTTACCGCCCTTTTTTCGACCGCCGCGATTTTTTTATTAAGCCCTTGGAGGTATTTTTCCTCGGAATTGTTGGCGCGCAAATCCCTGACCGTTTCGATACATTCCTGAATGCCGTCGGCGCACGCGACCTTGGCGTCCGTCAGTTTTTTCTGGAAGAAATTTTGAACTTTTTTAGAAAAAGCCACTATCGCCAGCGCGACGGGCAGCACCCAAAACGCGGCCAGCGCAAGCCTCCAGTCGAACGCTAACAAACTGACCGCTATAAGGCACGTCGAAATCATTGCGCCGTAAAACTCCGGAATCCAGTGGGAGAACGCCGTTTCGAGCGACGCGGAATCGGCCATAAGCGTGGTGGTGAGGTCGGACAAGTCCTTCTTGCCGAAAAACGACAGCGGCAGCTTGCGCAGCTTTTCCGCAAGCGACACACGCCTTACCGAGCTTTCCTTGTATGTGGCAAAGTAAGTCGCGTTGTACTGAAAACGCGCGGTCAGATAAATAAGCGCCAACGCGGCGAAGATGCCCGCCACGAACACCCAATAATGCTCCCGCGGCACGGCGCCGCCGAGCAAGTCCTTTACCAGCAAATACATTAAACTCACGGGCAGCATCAGCGCGACGTTGTTTAATACGCACGAAAACGTCGCCGAAACAAGGTCTTTCGCGCCCTGCTGTGACAGCGCGTATTTTTTCATCAGAAAGTTAATCACGGATTGCCTCCTTTGCGACCTTCCACGCCACCGCGGTTTGGTAGTCGTTCCACATTTTTTTATAAAGCTTTCCTTCGGCGACAAGCTGTTCGTGCCTGCCGCTTTCTACGGCTTCGCCCTCGTTCAAAACAAAAATTTTGTCGGCGTTTTTAATGGTGGTTAATCTGTGCGCGATGACGATGACGGTTTTGCCGCGCGAGAGCCGCTCGAAAGCCTTTTGCACAAGATATTCGTTTTCAGGGTCGGCAAACGCAGTCGCCTCGTCCAAAACTATAATAGGCGCGTCCTTCAAAATCAATCTTGCTATCGCAATCCTCTGTCTCTCGCCGCCCGACAGAAACACTCCTTTTTTTCCGACGACCGTGTCAACTCCCTGCGGCAGCTTTGCGATAATGTCGTCGCATTGCGCCGAGCGGAG
>DAITPX010000294.1:0-1523 GCA_036833365.1 Clostridia bacterium
GTCGCCTATCGAGCGGCGGACTAGAAACAATTAAAAAATAACGCAAAACTATCGATGAATATTTAAAGGCGGTTGAACTGTAAACGGCAAAACGGATTACCTCGCTTTTTTAGCAGGTTGCACTCGCAAGCATTCTCGCCCTTACAATCTGCGAGCAGATTTATAGCTCAACCCCGCCCGCTCCTGCCTGTTCGTTACGGACGATTGCCGTTATTAATAAGATTTATTCACGTTGTTTTCGTTTTCGTATTGCAGCTTGTACAGTTTGTAGTACATTCCTTTTTGCTTCAAAAGCTGCTGGTGGCTGCCCTGTTCGACGATTTTGCCTTTGTGCATTACGATAATATTGTCGCAGTTTTGTATTGTGGAAAGCCTGTGCGCCACAATCAAAGTCGTCCTTCCCCGCATAATTTTGTGCAAGGCGTCCTGAATAAGCAATTCGGTCTCCGTATCGATATTGGCGGTCGCCTCGTCCAGAATCAAAATTTTCGGCTTGTAGGCCAAGGTTCTGGCGAAAGAAATCAGCTGGCGCTGTCCCGCCGAAAGCGACGCCCCGCCCTCTATCACGGGTTCTTGGTATTGCAATTTGAGTTTTGAAATAAAGCTGTCCGCGTTGACATACTTCGCCGAGGCGACAAGCTCGTCCCGTTCGATATCCTCGTTGCGAAGCCTGATGTTGCTTTCGATATCGCCCGTAAACAAAAAAACGTCCTGTAGCATTTGCCCAATCTTTATCCTCAAATCGTCGATTTTTATGTCTTGAATATTTATTCCGTCCAGTAGTATTTCGCCTTGCTGAATGTCGTAATACCTGCCTATGAGATTTTGTATGGTGGTCTTGCCCGCGCCCGTCGCGCCCACAAAAGCCACGCTTTCCCCCGCGTTGATTTTAAACGAAACGTCCTTAAGCACCCAATCTTCGTCTTTGTAGGCGAACCAAACGTTTTTAAATTCGATTTCGCCCCTTACGTCGTCAAGCTCGATTGCATCCTCTTTTTCAATAATCGAAGGTTTCTCGTCAAGCAGCCCGAATATCCTTTGCGCCGAAACCTTCGCCGCCTGAATGACGTTCAGCTGCTCGGCAAATTCCTGAATAGGGTCGAAAAACCTGCCGATATAGCGCTGGAAGGTTACTATCGTGCCGATGCTGATAGCGCCCGCAATGTACATTTTGCTGCCGAAAATTATCAAAAGGACGGTCGCGACTATATTCAAAAAATATATCGAGGGGCCGTAAACGGCATGCGTCATAATTTGCTTCAAATGGCTTTTGCGCAGCTCCTCCGTCCTGTCTTCGAATTTTTTTTGCGTTTTATCTTCCGCGGCAAAAATCTGTATGGTTTTCATGCCCGAGACATGCTCGGAAACGAATGCGTTCAGCGCCGAAATTTTCGAGCGTATTATGCTCCATCGGCGCATCAAAACTCCGGTGAATACCGCCGTTATGACCAAAATAACCGGTATGGTCGTAAAGGTTATCAGCGAAAGCTCCCAGTTGAAATACACCATCGTTACGACTATGC